>DASWMA010000695.1:0-14691 GCA_036399995.1 Longimicrobium sp.
AGGGGCGAATGAATTCGCTGCAACAACCACACGAAGTCCGCCTTCGCGGACTACCGGGGTCCGCGCAGCCGCAGCGCCGGTGCACGGAAGACGCATCGTGGCACGCGCGTCGTTGCCGCGAGCGGAGCGAGCCCCCATCCCTCCCCCCAGGCTGTTTGGGGGGGAGGGACAGGCGCGTTGCGGACGCGACGCAGTCGCGCCGGAACGCGCCAGGGAGGGGGGCCCGCGACGCCAGTCGCGCCTGAACGCCAGGGAGGGGGGCCTGGGGGCCTCGCGACGTGGATCGGCGCTCACGCGTCCGCCTCGCGCTGCGCCCGCTCGCGGGCGCGGTAGATCCACAGCGAGGCGAACGGCTGCGCCTGGCGCAGGCGCACCACCGAGCGCTTCCCCAGCTCCAGGCAGGCCAGCAGCGTGGCCACGGCGTGGATGCGCGTCCCCCATTTGTCGACCAGCGAGGTGAATTCCACGCGGGGACGCTCCACCAGCGCGTCCACCACCTCGTTCATCTTGTCCTCGATCTTCACCGGGCGGCCGTGCACGGTGTGCACCGCCTGCACCTCGGCGAGGCGCTCGGCCATGCGCAGCGCCGCGTCCCACACCTCGCTCCAGGTGGTCTCCAGGGGCAGGTCGGCCAGGCGCGGCGCGGGGCGCACCTCCACCCAGCCGCGGCGGAAGAGGCGGGCGCGCTCGCGCTCGGCCTTCTCCAGCAGCCGGGCCGCCTCGCGGAAGTGCTCGTACTCCAGCAGCCGCCGCACCAGCTCGGCGCGCGGGTCGTCGCCCTCCTCCTCGTCGCCGTGGCGGGGGAAGAGCATCTGCGCCTTGATGCGCACCAGCGTGGCCGCCATCTCCAGGAACTCGCCCGCCCGCTCCAGCTCCAGCGTCTCCACCTTCTTCAGCGCCGCCAGGAACTGCTGCGTGATCCGCGAGATCGGGATGTCGAAGATGTCGATGTCCTGGTTGCGGATCAGGTGCAGCAGCAGGTCGAGGGGGCCGTGGAAGCGGTCCAGGTCCACCTCGAAAGGGTCGCGCGCCGCCGGGGCGTCCAGCTCCAGGAGGGTGGTCACACCAGCGAGGCCGGCCAGAGGAGGAGCCGCGCCACCGCCATCGCGGGGATGGCGAGCCTGTCCAGCACCTGCAGGATCAGCAGCATGTACAGGATGATGAACCCGTACGGGTACAGCTGCCGATAGGCGTGCGCGATGTTGGCGGGGAGGAGGTGATACAGCACGTGCGACCCGTCCAGCGGCGGAACGGGGAGGAGGTTGAAGAAGATCAGGAACACGTTCAGCACCACGCCCGTCCTGAACAGGTCGTATGCGGTGGCCACGAAGCCGTTCCCCGGCGCGGCGTCCAGCGCCCAGCGGGCGCCCACCGTGAGCAGCGCGAACATCACCGCCAGCCCCAGGTTGCCCACCACCCCGGCCAGCGACACCAGGATGTCGCCCTGCTTGTACTTGCGGTACTTGCGCGGGTCGGTGGGGGTGGGCCTGGCCCACCCGATCAGCGGCGCGCCGGTCAGCGCGCCGATGGCGGGGAAGAGCAGGCTGCCGACGGGGTCGATGTGCGAGCGCGGGTCCAGCGTTACGCGGCCGGCGCGGTACGCGGTGTCGTCGCCCTGCTTCAGCGCCACCCACGCGTGCATGAACTCGTGGACGCAGAACGCCAGCAGGAGAACGGGCAGAGCGAGGAGAAAGCTGCGGATTGCCTCGGGGGTGATCTCCATGCCGCGCAAGTTAGGCGCGGCGCCGTTTCCTGTCAAAACCGTGCACCGGCGGGGGTTGACAACCCGCGCCAGTTCGGGTATGATTCGGCTTCCCGTTTTCCGGGCTATTAGCACTGCAACCAGCAACGACGAGCCGGCGCCGAGAACGGCGCCGGGTTGATTTCCGGAGGCCAACCCTTGCCGAACGTCAAGTCCGCCGAAAAGCGGATGCGGACCAATGAGCTCCGCGCCGCGCGCAACCGCGCCTTCCGCTCCAAGCTGCGCTCCGCCCTCAAGCGGGTGCGTTCCGCGGGCGACCAGGGCGAGGCCAGCACCGCGCTGCGCGACGCCACGTCGCTGCTCGACCGTGCCGCCCGCAAGCGGATCATCCATCCGAACAAGGCCGCGCGCGCCAAGTCGCGCCTGAACGCCTTCATCGGCAAGCTGGCCGCGTAAGCGTCTCGCGCGCGACGAAGCACCCAGGCCCGCCGACCCCTCGTGGTCGGCGGGCCTTTGTCGTTCCACTCAGCCCGGTGGCGTGAGCTTCAGCGTCGGGCGGGTCTCGGCGATCCAGGCGTGGGCGGCCGACAAGAGGCGCCCGGCGGCCTCGTGCATCTCATTGAGCTGAGCCGCCTCGATCGGCGTGGTTCCGTAAACGGCATCATGCCGATCCTGGCGCATTTCGTTGACATCCCTTGCTGCGCGTGAGAGGTCGCCGGCCTCCAGCGCGGCCACGCCCGCGAACGTGCTGTGATGGTGGTCGCGCCCGACCGCGCGGTACCCGGCAGCGCGCAACACGGCCGCGGAGCCCTGGAACGCGGACTGGTACCCCAGTGAGAACGCGGAGTCGATATCCACCACTCCGGCCAGCACCCCGGCGCGTGAGCTGCGTAGCGTGCGCACCGCTTTCTCCCACAAGAACGCGACCTCGTCGTCCGCGGCTGGATATGGTTCGACCCGGCGGCTGTCTACGAGGATTCTGAGCCGCTCGTTCATGCGGCCCTCGCAAGCGCCGCGTCACCGCCGTGAACCAGGATCCTGGGCGCGGCGCGTACCCGCTGCAGGAACGACTCCTCGGCCCGGGCGAACTGCTCGCTGTCACGGCCGATCACGTCGACCGGGCGGGAGATGAAGAGTCCGAGTTCCGCGAGCAGCCGCGTTGCGCGCTTCCGCTCCTCCCGCGGGCCCACGAGAAACACGTCGAGGTCGCTTTCCGGCTCGGCCGTGCCGCGCGCGACGGAGCCGAATACGAAGGCGGCGTCCAGCCCCGCCGCGTCCACCAGCGCCTCGCGGATCACGTCCACCGGGTCGGCACCATGGAGGAGCAGCCGCATCCACCCGCCCCACGCGCCGTTCTCCTCGTCGGCTTGATAGTACACGCGGCCGTCCGCCTCCTCGCGGCG
Source organism: Longimicrobium sp. (assembly GCA_036399995.1). Taxonomy (GTDB): domain Bacteria; phylum Gemmatimonadota; class Gemmatimonadetes; order Longimicrobiales; family Longimicrobiaceae; genus Longimicrobium. The sequence goes on from DASWMA010000695.1 coordinate 3,106, forward strand.
CACGGCGCCCATCGAGGTGAGGCGCGCCAGCTCCTTCTGGACCGAGGCGCTGGAGAGCCGTGCACGGCGCTGCAGTTCGCGCACGTGGAACCGCTCCCCCGGGTGAACGAGGAAGAAGATCACCAGCCGCGCCATCGCCGGCGAAGGAAACAGCGCCGCAAGCGTGTTCGATCGGGCTTGAGTTGATGACTCCATCCGTATCTCCGGAAAACATGCGTGCTAGAATTTAGCACACCAATGCCCGAGAGCAAACTCACCGCACGAAGGGCGCGAGGAGGGAGACGGCGGTGATGATCACGACGATGCCGATCAGGTCCAGGATCAGCCCGTAGCGCACCATGCGCATGAGCGGGATGTACCCCGAGCCGTAGACGATGGCGTTGCAGGGGGTCGAGACCGGGAGCATGAAGCCCAGGCTCGCCGCCATGGTGGCGCCCAGCGCCGGCGCGAAGGGATCCACCCCTGACGCGGTGGCGATGGAGATCACCACCGGCACCACCATGTTGGCCGATGCCGTGTTCGAGGTGGTCTCGGAGAGGAGCACCGCCACCAGCACCGACGCCACCAGCAGCCCGAACTCGCCGTGCAGCGGGAGGAGCGCGGTGAGCCCCCGCCCCACCGCCTCGGCCAGCCCCGTCTGGAACGACAGCACCCCCAGCGCGAACCCGCCGCCGTACAGGATGATCACCCCCCAGTCGATCTTGGCCGCCTCGTCCCAGGTGATCGCCCGCTCGCCCGGGCGGCCGGGGAGCACGAACAGGAGGAGCGCGCCCAGCAGCGCGGCCGCCGCCTCGGGGACGCGCGCGCTCATCTCGCGGTAGAGCGCGCCGGTCTCGCCCCCCGTCAGCGCCACCAGCCCCGGCGTGATCCACAGCGCCGCGGTCACGCCGAAGGCCAGCGCCACCGACTTCTGCCCCGGCGTCCACGGCCCCAGCCCGGCCCGCTCGCGCCGGATCAGCTCCGCGCCGGCGCCCAGCGTCTTCACCCCGGCGGGGGATAGCGCGTTCAGGTACAGGTAGAGCGCCGCGAACAGCACCGCCACCACCGGCACGCCGATGGTCATCCACTCGAAGAAGGTGATCTCCTCGCGCAGGATCTGCCGGATGAAGCTGATGCCGATCACGTTGGGCGGCGTCCCCACCGGCGTGGCCAGCCCGCCGATGGAGGCCGAGAACGAGGTCATCAGCATCAGCCCCGTGGCGTAGCGCGGGTCGATGGCGGGGCGCCCGTCGCCGCCGGTGCCCTTCATCGCCGAGAGGATCGAGAGGCCGATGCCGAACATCATGGCCGTGGTGGCCGTGTTCGACATCCACGCCGAGAGGAGCGCGGTGACGGCGCCGAAGGCCAGCAGCACCCGCGACGGCCGCCCGCCGATGCCCGGGAGCGTGAGCACGGTGAACGCCACCCGCCGGTCGAGGCCGTGCAGGAAGATGGCGCGGGCGATCACGAACGAGCCGATGAACAGGAAGATCAGCGGGTCGGCGTAGGGCGCGAACACCTCTTTCGCCGGCGCCACGCGCAGGAGCACGCACGCCGCCGAGCCCAGCAGCGCGGTGGCGGGCATCGGCAGCGCCTCGGTGATCCACAGCACGATCACCGCGGCCATCACGGCGGCCAGGCGGTGCGCCTCGGGCCGCAGCCCCTCCAGCGGCGCGGCCAGGATGGCGGCGAAGGCGAGCGGGGCCAGCACGGCGCCCACGCGGCCGCGCGCCCGCTCGAAGCGCAGCTCACGTTCGGAGAGCACCTGGGTGCCCTCGAGGGCGTCGGGTACCGATGGGGTGGTCAAACGCGGGTGAGGTGCGGGAGGGGTGACGGAGGGCCGGCGAGGTCGGAACGCCTGCAATCTTGCGCCGCGGCCGCGAAGCGCCAGCCCCACCATCAAAACCCTTCCTCGACGCAGGCGTGCGATTTACGTTAGGGCTCCTTGAATGCGTTCACCCCGTCCACCTCAGCCCTTCGGCCGTCCATGCGCGACATCAACGAAATCACGGGTGAGATCGTAGACGCAGCGTATCAGCTGCACACCCGCCTGGGTCCTGGGCTGCTCGAGTCAGTGTACGAGGCGATCCTGGCGAATATGCTGAATGCTCGGGGCTTGCGTGTGGAGCGACAGAAGCCCGTTCCGCTCGACTACGAAGGGCTGCATTTCGAGGAGGCGTACCGTGCGGATCTGATCGTGGAAGGCCGGGTGCTGGTAGAGATAAAGTCTGTCGAGCGGATGTCGCCCGTTTTCAACAAACAGGTCCTCACGTACCTGCGGCTCCTCCAGTTTCCGGTCGGGCTATTGATCAATTTTGGAGCTGACAGTCTCAATGAGGGGCTTCGCAGGATTGTCAACCAGCGTGTCGACTCACTCGCGTCCGCCGACCTTCGTCGTGCGGAAAAGCACTGATGGGTTTCACACGGAGTCAGCGGAGTTAGCGGAGGAAGCGGAGATGCGCTCCGTTCGACTCCGTTAACTCCGCTGACTCCGTGTGAAACCGCAGTTCGACCGGCTCGCCCTGCCGCTTGACTCGGCACACTCGCGCCCGCAGCTTGCCCGCTCCCTCAACACCCGGAGCACGCGAGCGATGGCCAATCGCCTGGAGGAGTTCCGCCGCTTCCGCGAGCGCATGAACGAGCGCATCCTGGAAGCCGGCAACCTGGAGATCAAGCGCTTCTTCGCGCTGGACGGACGCACCTACGAGCCCGGCGCGCTCGACGCCAAGACCAAGGAGCTGCTGGGGCTGGTCGCCAGCATGGTGCTGCGCTGCGACGACTGCGTCACCTATCACCTGGTGCGCTGCAAGGAGGAAGGCGTCGACGACGACGAGTTCTTCGAGGCCTTCAGCGTGGGCCTGGTGGTGGGCGGCTCCATCGTGATCCCCCACCTGCGCCGCGCGGTGGACACCCTCGACCAGATCAACGCCCACGCCGCCGAAGACCGCGACGCGCTGGGCGAGCTCACCGGCGGCGCCGACGAGGTGGAGGCATGAGCATCCCGCACCCCGAGCTCGAGGCCTTCCGCGGCCAGTTCCCGATCCTGCAGACGCGCACCTACCTCAACTCCTGCTCGCTGGGCGCCCTCTCCAACCGTTCCATGGGGTACCTGGGCGAGTACCAGGCGCTCTGGAACACCATGGGCGCCAGCGCGTGGTACGAGCTGTGGATGGGCCGCATCGGCAACCTGCTCGACCGCCTGGCCTGGCTGTGGCACGCGCAGCGCAACGAGGTGGCGCTCTCGCCCAGCGTGTCGGGCGCGGTCGCCTCGGTCGCCTCGGCGATCGACTACTCGAAGCGCAACAAGATCGTGGTGGCCGACCTCGACTTCCCCACCCTGGTCTACCAGTGGCTGGCGCGCCCCGGCGTGGAGGTCGTCCGCGTGCCCAGCGACGACGGCGTGGGGGTGGACCCCGCCCGCTGGGCCGAGTACGTGGACGAGCGCACCGCCGTGGTCGCCACCAGCCACGTCTTCTACGGCACCGGCTACGTGCAGGACCTGGCGCCGATCCGCGACGCGGCGCGCAACGCCGGCGCGCTCTTCCTGGTGGACGGCTACCAGGCCGCGGGCCAGATCGACGTGAACCCGCGCGAGATCGGCGCCGACGTCTACGTGGCGGGGCCGCTCAAGTGGCTGCTGGGCGGCCCCGGGCTCGCCTTCCTCTGGGTGCGCGACGACGTGATCGGCACATTGCGGCCGAGCGTGACCTCGTGGTTCGGCGCCGCCAACCAGTTCGCCTTCCGCGTGGACGAGCTGGAGTACCGCGACGACGCCGGCCGCTTCTCGCTGGGCACCCCCGCCGTCCCCACCGTCTACACGGCGCTCGGCGGGCTCGAGATCTTCGCCGACGCGGGGCCGTCGGCCGTGTACGAGCGGATCAAGGCGCTCACCGAAGACCTGGTCGCGCGCCTGCACGACGCCGGCTTCGAGCTGAAGGGCGCGAAGGACGCCGCGCACCGCTCCGGCATCGTCCTGGTGCGCCATGCCGACGCGCCCGGCGCGGTGCAGCGGCTGGCGCTGCGCAACATCGTGGTGGACTACCGCGCCGGCTACGTCCGCGTGTCGCCGCACTTCTACAACACCGTGGCCGAGAACGAGGCCTTCGTCGCCGCCATGCGCGAGGTGTGACCCGCCGTCGCGCGATGGCGGACCCGGTGGGATCACGCGGCTGAAGAGGGCCGGGAGGCGAGACGCCTTCCGGCCTTCTTTTCGCAGCGGGTGGATCGGTCACGTGGCTCGCTCGCGCCCGGGCCCCGCCTCCGTTCCGCACACAGGCACCTTCCTCCCCGGGTGAGCCGATGCTGGGAACTCCGCGTCTGGTGAGCTCCGCCGTCCTCGCGCTCGTCCTGTTCCCCTCCACGGCCTCCGCCGCGCCCGTGCCGCAGCCCGGCGCGCTCTCGGCCGCGGTGCGCGGCCTGAACCTGCCGGCGATGGACGGGGGCCGGCTGAGCCGCAACCGGTTCCCCCTGTTCTTCGCCGTGGACCGGCATCACGGCTCGTTCATGTCGCCCGACACGGCCGTCTTCTACGCCGTGAGCGGCCACGGCCCCTCGGCCAGACGTTATCGCTCGGTGAGCCTCGAGGTGCTCTTCCGACGCGTTGCACCCCTGGAGGCGAACCTCCCCGCCACGGGACGGGTGATCACGGGGATCGGCCTTTCGGAGGAGGTCAGGGCAACCGCGGAGGCGATGCTCCGGGCCGCCGTCGTCCGGGCCGACTCGCTGCGCATCCACGCGGGCCACGAGTTCGGCGCGAACGTCGCCGACGTCCGCGAGGCCGCCGGGATCCAGGTACGGTTGGAAGGGCACTTCTATGGAGGTGCGACCATGGCGGGGTTCGTGATCCTCCAGTTCACCGACGCCGACGTGCCGGAGGCGAGCTGGGCGTCACCGGGCGAGATCGAGAAGCTGCAGCCCCCCACGCGGCAGCGGCTCGCCGGCTACACCGACGTCGCGTTCTTCGCGGAGATCGTGGTGACCGACCTTCGCTGCCGGCCCGCGGGGCGCGACGCTTTTCGCTGCAGGTACGGGTTCGTGGGCGGCGGCGATCCCGAGGGCCCCTTCAGGGGCGGCCCGTACACCGACCTCTTCCGACGAGGCACGGACGGCAGGTGGAGGATGGAGCCCGCGAGGTAACCGCAGCACATCCGGCACCCTCACCTTTTCTCCCCGCTTCGGCGCGGATGCGCCAATCCCGCCGACCCGCCGTACCGCTCCCCGCCGCGGGACCCGCGAGTCACGCAGATCGTTGCTGCGCCTTCGCTTCCGACAAACCTGATGCGGGCGTGGGGGGTCTTGCAGAGTGCGGCGCAGTGTTGCAATCCGTGGGGCGGCTACCCCGCCGTGGCATACGCGAGCCGCCAAATGGAGCGCGTGAGGCATCCTTGTTCCCATATGGGAACGGAAATCGTTCCCGAATGGGAACGCCGATCCGATGGACAGCCTTGACCAGCGCGTTTAAATTATTGCCATCGCTCAACTTCCATCCATGGGCCGGAGGGCACGTGCGTTGCCACTCAACGCCGCCAACTGCCCGTGCATCCGCACCCTGCACTCACGCAGCGTTTTCCCTTCCAACCCGACCGTCTTAGGAGCCTGACCATGAAGAAGCTCGCCCTGAGCCTCGCTGCCCTGGCGTTCGCCGCCGTGCCCGCCGTGGCCAGCGCGCAGACCGCCAGCGCCACCGTGACCGCCAGCGCCACCGTGCAGGCCAGCCTGACCGCCTCCACCACGCACCAGCTCAAGTTCGGCACCCTGGCCATGGGCACCAGCAGCACGCTCACGGCGCACGGCACCGGCCAGTCGTCGCTGTCGGGGCTGTCCACCGCCGGCCTCGGCCAGATCCAGGTGGGCCACAACTCGAACGTCAGCGCGACGGCCACGATTCCCACGGTGCTGACCAACGCCACCACCTCGCAGACGCTCGGCTTCACCGCCAACTGCGGCATCGCCAGCGCCTCGGGCGGCCCGGCCACCACGGCGAACTGCGCGGCGCTCTCGTTCAACGTGACCGCCCCCGGCACGGTGCAGAGCACCTACGTGCTGGTGGGCGGCACGGTCACGGGGAGCGCGGCGGCGGGCGTGGGCACCTTCACCGGTGACATCGACTTCACCTTCACCGCGACCAACTGATCGCGGCATGGCGAGGCGGACCGTACCCTCCCCGCTTCGCCGCGGGCGAGGGGCGTGGCTCACGGCCGCGCTCCTGGCCCTTGTCACCGGACCGTGCCCCGCCCTGGCGCAGGGCACGGTCTCGGTGCTTCCGGTGCAGGGGCTGCGCTTCGGCACCCTGTCGACGGGGGTGCCCACGGTGGTGAGCCCGCTGGACGGAAGCCGCCGCGCCTCCATCGAGCTGCTGGGCGCGGGGCACGTGTCCGTCTCGTTCGAGCTGCCGCCGGGGCTCACCGCCGGGCGCGGCGGCGCGCTTCTTCCGCTGCGCTTCGGCGCGGCCGACGGGCGGGTGACGTTCGCCAAGGGCGGGCGCAGCATCGTGTTCGACCCGGCGGCCGCGGTGTCGTTCAACATCCCCCCGGGGCTGGGCGGCGCCACCGTGTGGCTGGGCGGAAGCGCCGAGCCCGGCCCGCGGCAGCCGCCCGGCGCGTACTCGGCCAGCATCACGGTGAACGTGGTGGTGGCGAACCCGGCGACGTAAGAGTGCTGGGTGCTAAGTGCTGAGTGCGAAAAGTCCTGAGGCCTGAGTCCTGCGGCGCGATTCCTGGGCACTGGGCACTTAGGACTGAGGACTCGCAGTTTCGCGGTTCATTCTTCCGGCAGGAGCAGATGGCGGTTCGCAGTTTCATCAAGCTGATCCCGCGGGGACGTACCCTGGCCGCCGCACTGGCGCTGCTGGCGTGCGCGGCCGGGCGCGCGCACGCGGTGTCGGTGAGCCCCACGGCGCTGTACATCGACAGCCGCACGCGCACCGCGGTGCTCACGCTGTACAACCCCGGCTCGCTTCCCGAAGAGATCACCATCGACTTCGCCTACGGCTACCCGCAGGCCGACTCGGCGGGAAACGTCTCCGTGCCCACCACCAGGGAGCCCGCCGCCGGCGAGCCCTCGGCGCTGGCGTGGATGCGCGCCTTCCCGCGGCGGCTGCTGCTGCAGCCGGGCCAGCGGCAGATCGTGCGCGTGCTGGTGGAGCCGCCCGCCGACCTGGCCGACGGCGAGTACTGGGCGCGCATCCTGGTCTCGTCGCGCGGCGGGCAGCCGCCGATCGAGCAGCAGCAGGGCGACGTGCGGCTGCAGCTGAACGTGCAGACCACGCTGGTGATGGCCGCCAACTACCGGAAGGGCGACGTAAGCACCGGCGTCTCGATCGCCGCCGCGTCGGCGCGGCGCACGGCGGAGGGGGTGCAGCTGCAGGTGGACCTGGCCCGCGGCGGGAACGCCGCCTTCCTGGGCCGCATGCGCGCCGAGCTGCTGGACGGCGCCGGGACCGTGCTCTCCACCCTGTACGACGACGTCGCCGTCTACCGCACCATGCGGCGGCGGCTGACCTTCGCCGTGCCGGCGGGGACGAACGGGCCGCTCTCCGTGCGCGTGCGCGTGAACACCGAGCGCGAAGACCTGCCGCCCGGCGGCGCGCTCCCGGCCGCGCCCATCGACCAGCGGGTCCCCGTCTCATGAGCCCGCGGCGCGCGCTCACGGCCATCCTCGCCCCCGTGCTGCTGACAGCGGCGCCGGGGCTGGCCGCGCGCACCGCCGCCCAGGCGCCCGCCGAGCAGTGGAAGGCGACGGTCACCGCCAGCGTGCGAGTGGCGCCGCCGCCGATCCTCCTCACCACCACGCGCGACCTGTACTTCGGCAGCGTGGAGCCCGGGCAGGTGGTGAGCGTTCCCGCGCGCCCCGCCTACCCCGTGGGCACCTGGGCCGCGGGGGCGCGCTTCGGGAACCTGGCCAAGACGGTGACCTACGGGGTGCGCTTCACCCTCCCCACCCAGCTCACCAACGGCAGCGCCACCATGCCGGTGTCGTGGAACGGCACGCAGTACGGCTGGCTCTGCGTGTGGAACCAGACCTCGGGCACGCCGGGCGTGTGCGCCGTGGAAGACCGCTCGTTCAACCCGTCTTCGCACACCTCGCAGGGGACCGCGATGGTGGTGGACCTCCCCAACAACACCCCGCAGAACCACGTGTTCGCCGCCGACGTGTACGTGGGCGGCCGGCTGACCGTGCCCGCGGGGGCGCTCCGCCCCGGCACCTACTCGGCGCCCGTCGTCATCACCGTGTCGGTGATCGGCTGAGCGCGGCCATGCCCCGCCCCGGGCGCGCCGCCGCCCTCCTGTTCGTCCTCGTCCTCTCCGCCGCGGCCCTGTTCCCCCGCCCCGCCGCCGCACAGGAAGAAGGCCTCTTCGAGCTTCGCCTGATCTCCATCGCCGAAAGCCGCACCGTTTCCGTGCTGCTGGACCCCCGTGGCCAGCCGCTGATCCCCCTGCGCGCCACCCTCGACTACCTGCAGATCCCGCTGGAAGACCGGGGCGACACCCTCGCCCTGCAGTGGCCGCCCGGCGTGTGGAGCACGCGGGTGGAGCTGTCGTCGCGCGTGGTCTCCTCGGGCCGCACCACGTTCACGGTGGCCGCGGCCGAGTGGGTGCGCCGCGAGCGCGAGGTGTTCCTTTCCCCCGCCGCCCTGGGCCGCCTGCTGGGCGCCGAGGTGCAGGTGGAATGGGAGAACGTGAGCATCCTGCTGGCCGGCCGGAGCGACTTTCCCGCCGTGCGCCGCGCCCAGGACCAGGCCCGGCGGCAGGGCGACATGCGCGCCGGCGGCGGAGCGCTGCAGGCCGCGCCCGAGCCCGACGTGGCGTACCCCGCCCGCAGCGGGGGGTGGGCGGCGGGGTGGGGCGTTTCGGGAGACTGGACCGACGGCGAGTTCCGCGGGCGTGGCCGGGCGGCGCTGGGGGCGGCGCTGCTGGGCGGCGCCATCGAGGGCGGCGCCACCGCCGCGTTCGACAGCGGCGGCGTCCGCCTGCTGGACCCGTACGGCAGCTACGACCGCGCCTTTCCCCGCTCGCGCTGGGTGCGCCGCGTCCAGCTGGGCGACGTGCAGAGCGACGGGCTGCTCACGCGGGCGTTCTTCGGCGCGTCGGTCACCAACGAGCCGGTGTACGCGCCGCGCTTCTTCGGCCAGGCGCTGATCCGCCCCGTGGTGCCCGCGGGGTGGGAATACGAGGTGTACCAGGGCGAGTACCTGGTGGGCGTCTCCGCGCGCGGCTCGCAGGAGCCGGTGCCCACGCCCATCGGCTACGGCACCACGCCGGTGCGCATCCGCATGGTGGGCCCGGCCGGGCAGGAGCGGGTGGAAGAGCTCACCTTCCTCGTCCCCGCGGTGCAGGTGCCGCCGGGCGAGTGGCGCTACTTCGCCGGCGCGGGCGTGTGCCGCACGGACGACTGCTCGGCCTATGGCTACGCCGACCTGCGGCGCGGCGTGTCGCGCACGCTCACGGTGGGCGCGGGGGTCGACCACACCGCGCGCGCCGACAGCGCGGGCGAGACGCACCCGTACGGGATCGTGGCGTGGAACCCCCTCCCGGAGCTCAGGACGGAGATCCGGGCGCGCGCCGGCAGCTTCGTGCACGCCGAGCTGCAGCGCTACGGCCGCTACGGCGGGTGGCGCGCGGCCGGGGGGTGGAAGCGGCAGGAGGGCTTCAGCACGCTCACCACGCCGCAGTGGTTCGCCGACCTGGGCGGAACGATCCGGATCGGCCTCCCCGGGCGCGGGCAGCTGCTGGGGCTGGGGCTGCGCACCCGCGGCGAGCGGCCGGGCGGGATGGACGCGTGGCAGGGGTCGGCCACCACCGGGTACCGGCGGCTGCAGGTGACCGGCGCGTACGAGCACGGCTTCCAGCGCACGGACGTGGCCACCGTGCAGGCGCACTACTTCGTGCCGCGCGACCGGCTGCGCGCCTTCCCCGACCTGAACCTCACCTCGCGGGTCGACTGGTCGGCCGAGGGGCTGCAGACGGCCACCCTGGGCGCCACCTTCCGCCCGCGCGACCGCGCCAACGTCACCCTTTCGGCCGGGTGGAACGGCGAGGCGGGGCAGCCCGAGCTGGCCATCGCCGTGATCACCCGCACGCGCTCGGCCTACGTGCAGACCAACGCCTACAGCCAGGGCGCGCGGCGGGGCGCGTTCGTGAGCGCGGGCGGCGGGGTGGCGTTCGGCGGCGGCGGGCTGGTGGCCACCCCGTTCGAGACGATGGGGCGCGGCGGCGTGGCGGGGCGTGTGTTCTACGACGAGAACGGGAACGGGGTGATGGACGCCGGCGAGCGCCCCGCCGCGGGTGTGCCGGTGGCCGTGGGCGGCGAGCGCGCGGTGTCGGACGCGGCCGGCCAGTACCGGGCGTGGGGGCTGCCGCCGTACGCGGTGCTGCCGCTGGGGGTCGACACGCTGAGCCTGACGGTGACGGACGTGGCGCCGGGCACCCCCGAGTACCTGCTGCGCCCCGCGCCCAACGCCTACGCCCGGGTGGACCTGCCGCTGCTGCGCACGCGCGAGGCGGCGGGGCGCGTGCGCTGGCAGGGCCGCCAAGGGTCGCTCGGCGGGATCACGCTGGAGATCCGCCGCGACGGCGACACCCAGCCGCGCCGCGCCGTCACCTTCAGCGACGGCGAGTTCTACGTCACCCGCCTCGCCGCCGGCCAGTACACGCTGACCGTTGCGCAGAGCTCGCTGGCGGCGCTGGGCGCCACGACCGTGCCCGCCGCGGTCCGCTTCACCATCCCCGGCACCGGCGGCGGCGCGGCGATCGAGATCCCGCCGATCTTCCTGCGCCAGCCGTAGAGCGCTGGCGGACGGGATTGCTGAACGGCAACTGCATGGCGGCTTCGCCGCGAGCATCGGAGGGAAGGGAGTCAGGGGGAGAACTTCATCGCGGTTCTCCCCCTGACTCCCTTTCTCTCCGATGCTCTGCGTTCATGCCGTTCCCCACCGGCGTTGGCGCATTTCTTTACGCCCGCGCGTAAATACCATCCGTACATCGGCTTACCCCCGTCCGTCATCCGCTTGCGTCTACCATCGCCACGTTGCACGCGGGACGTTCCAACTCTCTAAATAGCTGCGATTCAATGATTTAAAGCGGATTTACGCGTGGCGCGGCTCTGGCCTTCGTCGGCGGCCATGAGCAGAGCCGCCCACGTTCTCGTCGCAGCCGCCGGGCTGATCCTGGCCACCGCCGCGCCCGCCGCGGCACAGAGCGCGCGCGCCACGATCACCGCATCCGCCACCGTGGTGGAGCCGATCGCGTTCGCGGCGGGGCCCAGCACCGTGGCGGCGGCGCGGGGGGCGATCGACGTCACCACGCCGGTGTCGGTGCGGGGGCGGGCCGCGCACGTCGTCCAGGTGATCCGCGCCAACGGCGAGCCGACCGCGATCCGCGCAACGGTGAGCGGCCGAGGCACCGAGACGCAGGCGAACGGCGCCACCAGCAACGCGTACGACGTGCGGCTGCGCCTGGCGCGCGAGACCGCGGCGGCCGGACCGTCGGCGGTCACCTACGTCGTCTCCACACTGAACTGACCCAAAACAAGCGGCAGGTGCCGGAAATGCTGACGTGGCGCCGCTTGGACGGCGCCAGTCAGAGGCGGGTGGGTGGCGAGGCGGTTCCC
>DASWMA010000696.1:0-1646 GCA_036399995.1 Longimicrobium sp.
ATCTCGCCCAGCTCGATGCGGAAGCCGCGCACCTTCACCTGGAAGTCGAGCCGCCCCAGGTATTCGATGGCGCCGTCCGCCCGCCACCGCGCACGGTCGCCCGTGCGGTACAGCCGCGCGCCGCGTTCGGTTGCGAAAGGATCGGGAACGAAGCGCTCGGCGGTCATCGCGGCGCGGCCCAGGTAGCCACGCGCCACCTGCACCCCGCCGATGTACAGCTCGCCGGGCGTGCCGATGGGAGCGGGCTCGAGCGCGGCGTCGAGCACGTAGAGCCGCGTGTTCCAGACGGGCCGGCCGATCGGCACCACGCCGCCCGCGTCCTCACGCGGGCAGGTCCAGCAGCTCACGTCCACGGCCGCCTCGGTGGGGCCGTACAGGTTGGTGAGCACCACCGGGCCGGCGAACCGCTCGTGGAAGCGCCGCACCAGCGCCGCCGGCAGCGCCTCGCCGCTGCAGACCACGTGGCGGAGCGAGCCGCAGCGGCCGCCTTCCACCGTCTCCACGAACGGCTGCAGCATGGAGGGGACGAAGTGCAGCGTGGTCACGCCCTCGCGCTCGATCACCTCCTGCAGGTACAGCGGGTCACGGTGGCCGTCGGGCCGCGCCATCACCAGGGTGGCACCCTGCTGCAGCGGCCAGAAGAACTCCCACACCGACACGTCGAACGAGAACGGCGTCTTCTGCAGCACCACGTCGTCCGCGCCTAGACGGAACTGCGCCTGCATCCACACCAGGCGGTTCACCACCCCCCGGTGCTGGTTCATCACCCCCTTGGGGCGGCCGGTGGAGCCGGAGGTGTAGATGACGTACGCCAGCGAATCCGGCCCCGCGCCGCTCTGTGGGTTCTCCGCGCTCTCCGCCGCCAGCCGCTCCGCCAGCGCGTCCACCGCCAGCACCGCGACGTGTTCGCGCGCGGGGACGGTGTCGCGCAGGGCAGCCTGCACCAGCACCAGCGGCACGGCGCTGTCGTCCAGCATGTACGCCAGCCGCTCGGCCGGCAGCCCCGGGTCCAGCGGCACGTACGCGCCTCCGGCCTTCAGCACGGCCAGGAGCGAGACCACCATCTCCAGGCTCCGCTCGAGGCAGATCCCCACCCGCACCTCTGGGCCCACGCCGCGGCCGCGCAGATGGTGGGCGAGCTGGTTGGCGCGGGCGTTCAGCTCCGCATAGGTGAGCGACGCCTCCTCGAAGCGCACGGCCACCGCGCCCGGCGTGCGAGCCGCCTGCACCTCGAACAGCTCGTGGATGCACCGGTCCGCCGGGACTTCGGCCGCCGTTTGGTTCCACGCCTCCAGCACCTGCCGCCGCTCACCCTCCGGGAGCACCTCGAGGTTCCGCAGCGGCCGCTGCGGCGCCTTGTCCAGCGCCTCGACCAGCCCCGCGAGCGCCGTGTGCATCAGCGCGCACACCCGCTCCGCGCCCACCTCCGCCTCCGCCTGGACCTGCAGGGAGAACCTGTCTCCCCAGTCGTTCACGGCGAGGTTGAGCGGGTAGTTCGAACGCTCCATGACGTGCAGGGCCTGCCTCGGTCCGCGCGCGGAGCTCTTCCCTCCCCCGCCTCCGGCATGCCGGTAGTTGAAGAGCGCCGAGAACAGCGGCTCCGGCGCCGGCACCCCGCTCATCTGCTGCGCCAGCGCCAGGGAGGC
>DASWMA010000697.1:0-22745 GCA_036399995.1 Longimicrobium sp.
CGCCGTTCAGCAGCGCGCCCCACACCTCGAACGTCATCGCGTCGAAGCTGGGATTGGACGCGTGCGCCACGCGGTCGCCCGGCCCCAGCGGCACGTGGTCCGAATCGACCACGAGCTGGATGACCTCGCGGTGGCCCACCATCACCCCCTTGGGCCGCCCCGTGCTGCCGCTGGTGTAGTTGATGTAGGCCAGGTTCTCCGGGACGGCGCCGCTCCGGGGCGCGCTTGCCGGAAACGACGCGAGCACGTCCGCCACCTCGTCGAGCCGCACGACGCGCGCGCCGCCGGCCGTGACCGCCGCGGCGGGCGCGCCGTGGGTCAGCAGCACGCGGACGGCGCCGTCCGCCATCATCATCGCCAGCCGCTCGGCGGGATAGGCGGGGTCCAGCGGCACGTAACATCCGCCGGCCTTGAGGATCGCGAGGATGGAGACGATCAGCTCGCGGCCACGCTCCAGGAGCAGTCCCACGCGCGCGTCGGGCCCCACGCCCTGCGCCACCAGGTGGTGCGCCAGCTGGTTCGCGCGCGCGTCCAGCTCTCCGTACGTCAGCGGAACGCCGTCCCATACCAGCGCGGCCGCCCCGGGCCGCTCGGCGGCCCGCGCCGCGAACAGGTCGTGGATGCAGGCGTCCCGCGGGAAGGGCCGGGCGGTCCGGTTCCACTCCTCGACCACCACCCGGCGCTCGTCGTCGCCGATCAGCGCGAGCCGCGAGAGGCGCAGCTCCGCGTCGCCCGCCACCTGCTCCAGCACGCGCTGCAGGTGCACCAGCATCCGTTCGGCGGTGCTCCGCTCGAACAGATCGGCGCTGTACCGCAGCGCCCCCCAGAGGCCCTCCTCGTCCTCGACCAGGTCGAGCAGGAGATCGAACTTGGCGGCCTGGGCCTCCGCCCCCACGATCCGCAGCCGCAGCCCCGCGAGGTCACCACCCGCCCGACCGGCCCTGTCCAGCGCGAACACCACCTGGACGAGGGGCGAATGGCTCAGGGAGCGCTCCGGGTGGAGCTCCTCCACCAGCCGCTCGAACGGCACCTCCTGGTGCTCGTAGGCACCCAGGGTCACGTCGCGCACCCGCCGCAGGGTCTCGCGGAAGCTCGGGTCTCCCGAGAGGTCGGTCCGCAGCACCAGCGTGTTGACGAAGAACCCGATCAGCGCCTCTACTTCGTGCCGCGTTCGCCCCGCCACCGGCGTCCCCACCACCACGTCCTCGCTCCCGCTGTACTTCGAGAGCAGCACCTGGAAAGCGCTCAGCAGCACCATGTGCAGCGTGGCGCTCTCGCTCCGCCCCACCACCCGCAGGCGCTCCACCAGCACGCGCGGAAGCGTGATCCGCTCCTGCGCGCCACGGAACGTCTGCACGGCGGGCCGGGGACGGTCGGTCGGCAGATCCAGGAGCGTGGGCACCCCCGCCAGCCGCGCCCTCCAGAAGGCGAGATGCCGCTCCAGCGCCTCACCCTGAAGCACCCGGCGCTGCCACACCGCGTAGTCGGCGTACTGCACCGCCGGCTCCGGGAGGGGCGACTCGCCCCTGTCGCGGTACGCCGCGTAGAGCGCCGACAGCTCGCGGAAGAGCACGCCCATGCTCCACCCGTCGCTGACGGCGTGGTGCATCGAGAGGAGGAGCACGTGCTCCTCGTCGTCCAGCCTCAGCAGCCCGGCGCGGAAGAGCGGCCCCGCCGCGAGGTCGAACGGCCGCATCGCCTCGTCCGAGATCCGCCGTCGGACCTCCGCCTCACGCTCCGCCTCGGGGAGCGCCGAGAGGTCTTCCTCGGGCAGCGCGAATCCGCCGAAGGGCGCGATCACCTGAACCGGCGAGCCGTCCACCTCGCGGAAGACCGTCCGGAGCACCTCATGCCTGCGCACGATCTCCCCCAGCGCCCGCTCCAGCGCCGGCGCGTGGAGGGCGCCCCGCAGCCGCGCCCCGAGGAGGATGTTGTAGAAGGCGCTCTCCGGCTGCAGGCGGTCGAGGAACCAGAGCCGCTCCTGCGCGAAGGAGAGCGGGAGCGCCCCCGCGCGCCCCACCGGGACGATCGGGGGTGTCTGCGGAAGGTCCGCGCGCTGCAGCGCCTCGACCCGCCGGGCCAGCTCCGCCACGGTGGGCCCCTCGAAGACCGCGCGGAGCGGCACGTCCACCCGCAGCGCCTCGCGGATGCGCGCCACCAGCCGCATGGCCAGCAGCGAGTGGCCGCCCAGCTCGAAGAAGCCGTCCTCGGCCCCCACCCGCTTCGCTCCCAGCACCTCGCACCAGAGGACGGCCAGCAGCTCCTCCACCGGCGTCGCGGGCGCCACGTACCGCGCCTCCTCCGCGGCGTACTCCGGCGCGGGGAGGGTCTTCGGGTCCACCTTCCCGGTCGCCGTCCGCGGGAGCGAGGCCAGCATCACGAAGGCGCTGGGAACCATGTACTCCGGCACGCTCCGCCGCAGGTGCTCGCGCAGCGCCGCGGGACCGGCCCCCTCCGCCACCACGTACGCCACCAGCCGCCGGTCGCCCGGCGCGTCCTCGCGCACCACCACCAGGCAGCCGGACACGGCGTCGTGGCGGCGCAGCACCGACTCGATCTCGCCGGGCTCCACGCGGAAGCCGCGGATCTTCACCTGGCCGTCGGTGCGGCCCAGGATCGTCAGGTCGCCGCCCTCCAGCCAGCGCGCGCGGTCTCCCGTGCGGTACATGCGCGCGCCCGGCTCCCCGAACGGATCGGGGACGAACTTCTCCGCGCTGAGCCCCGGCCGGCCCAGGTAGCCGCGCGCCACCCCCGCGCCGCCCACGTACAGCTCACCCGGAAGGCCGATGGGGACCGGCTGGAGGTGGGCGTCCAGCACGTAGAAGCGCAGGTTCTGGATCGGTTGCCCCACCGGGACGGGGCCGGCGTGGTGCCTCCCCCGGGGGATGGCGTACGCCGAGCATCCGACGACCGTCTCGGTGGGGCCATACTCGTTCATCAGGCGCACGCCCGGGGCGTTCTCCTGCCACCACGCGGTGGTCTCGCCCGAGAGGAAGTCGGCGCCGATCACCAGCGTCTTCGCGCCCCCCTGTGCCTCCTCGGGCGTCAGCAACGGCGTGAGCAGCGCGAGGTGGACGGGGGTGATCTTGACCAGCCCGTAGCCCGGCGCCCCGCGCAGCGCGTCCGCCAGCGCCTCCACCGCGTTCTCCTCGGGGAGAAGGTGCACGGGGAGGCCGGCGAAGAGGGGAAGGAGGTTGGTGATCGTCAGGTCGACGGCCATCGACGAGAAGACGGGCGCGCCGCTCCCCGCGCCCGCCCCGTAGGCCCGGACCCCCCAGTCGATGTAGTTGCACACCCCCCGGTGGTGCATCGCCACGCCCTTGGGCCGGCCGGTGCTCCCGGAGGTGTAGATGACGTACGCCAGGTTCTCGCAGCCGACGCCCGTGGCGGGCGCCTCCGCGCTCTCCCGCGCGATCTCGCTCCACGCCCCGTCGACGGCGACGACGCGCACGCCGTCGCGCACCGCGAGCCCGCCGCGAAGCCGCTCCTGCGTGAGCACCACCGAGACGGCCGAGTCCTCCAGCACATAGCCGATCCGCTCCGCGGGGTGCGCGGGATCGACCGGCACGTAGGCGCCGCCGGCCTTCATCACGCCCACGATGGAGACCATCAGCTCCATCGAGCGCTCCAGGCACAGCGCCACGCGCACCTCCGGTCCCACGCCGAGGCGGACCAGGTGGCGGGCGAGGCGGTTCGCCCGCTCGTCCAGCTCGCGGTACGTGAGCGACCGGCCATCGCAGACGACCGCCACGGCGTCCGGCGTCCGCTCCGCCTGCGCCTCGAAGAGCTGGTGGATGCAGCGGTCGGCGGGATACGCCGCGGCCGTGCGGTTCCACTCCTCCAGCACCTTGCGGCGCTCCGCGGGGCCGATCAGCTCCAGCCGCGACAGGCGCCGGTCCGGGTCGCCGGCGACCTGCTCCAGCACCCGCTCCAGCTGCTCCACCATCCGGCGCGCGGTGGCGGGCTCGAACAGGTCGGTGCTGTAGGTGAGCCCGCCCACGAGGCCGCCGGGGGTGGCGGTCAGCGCCACGGCGAGGTCCAGCTTCGCGGTCCTGTTCTCCGCTTCGACCTGACGGACCCGCAGCCCGGGCAGGCCGGAGCCCAGGCTTTCGTCGTTCTGCAGCTCGAACAGCACCTGCACCAGCGGCGAGTGGCCCAGCGACCGCTCCGGGCGCAGCTCCTTGACCAGCCGGTCGAAGGAGAGGTCCTGGTGCTCCGACGCGGCGAGCGTCACCTCGCGCACCCGCCGCAGCACCTCGCGAAAGCCGGGGTCGCCGGAGAGGTCGCTCCGGAGCGCCAGCATGTTCATGAACAGGCCGATCAGCCCCTCCGTCTCCCGCCGCGTGCGCCCCGCGACGGTGCTCCCCACCACCACGTCCTCGCTCCCGGAGTACCTCGCGAGCAGCACCTGGAAGGCGCCCAGCACCACCATGAACAGCGTGGCGCCCTCGCTTCGCCCCAGTGCCTCCAGCCGCTCGCGCAGCGCGGTGCCGATGCGGATGGGCTCGTGCGCCCCCCGGTGGCGCTGCACCGCCGGACGCGGGTGGTCGGTGGGGAGCTCCAGCAGCTCCGGCGCGCCGGAAAGCCGCTCCCGCCACCAGGTGAGCTGCCGCTCCAGGGTTTCGCCCACGCGCGGCCCGCGCTGCCAGACGGCGTGGTCGGCGTACTGCACCGGCAGCTCGGCAAGGGGCGACTCGCGCCCGTCCCGGTACGCCCCGTACAGCGCGGCCAGCTCGCGGAACAGCACGCGCACGCTCCACCCGTCGCTCACGATGTGGTGCATGCAGAGCAGCAGCACGTGCTCTTCCCCGCCCAGCCGCAGCAGCCTCGCGCGGAAGAGCGGACCCGCGGACAGGTCGAAGGGGCGCGCGCCGTCTTCGCCCGCGCGGCGCCGCACCTCCGCCTCCCGCTCCTCCGCGCCCACCTCCGACAGCTCCTCCACCGGGAGCGTGAAACCCCGGAAGGGGGCGATCACCTGCACCGGCGCGCCGCCGGCCTCGGCGAAGGTGGTGCGCAGCGACTCATGGCGCCGCACGATCTCGCCGAGGGCCCGCTCGAGCGCCGCCCGGTCCAGCGCGCCCTCCAGCCGCAGCGAAACCGGAAGGTTGAAGACGGGGCTCTCCGGTTCCAGGCTGTTCAGGAACCAGAGCCGCTCCTGCGCGAAGGAGGCGGGGAGCGCGCCGGTACGCTCCACCGGGAGCACCGGCGGGAGCACGGCCGGGAGGCCGGCGCGGCGCAGCGCCTCGACGCGCTCCGCCAGCTCCGCCACCGTCGGCGCCTCGAACAGCGCCCGCAGCGGCAGCTCCACGCCCAGCGCGGCGCGGACGCGAGAGACCACCCGCGTGGCGAGCAGCGAGTGCCCGCCCAGCCCCAGGAACTCGTCGTGGATCCCCACCCGCGCCACCCCCAGCACCTCCGCCCACGCCGCGCACAGCTCCCGCTCCACGTCGGTGCGGGGGGCCACCCATCCCTCGCCTTCGCCGGCGCCCGCGTCCTCGGCCACCGCCCCGGCGAAGCCGCCCGCGTCGAGCCGGAGGCGGAGCGCCGGGCGCCGGATCTTCCCCACCGCGGTGCGGGGGATCTCGTCGCGGCCCACCAGGAGCAGGTGCGCCACGGTGGCCCCGAAGCGCGTCGCCACCACGCGCCGCACCTCGCGCCGGAGCGCGTCCCGCTCCTCGGCGCCGGCCAGCGGCGTGTGCAGGAACACGGCGGCGGCGTCGGTGTCGCGCCCGGGGCCGCGCACCGCGCAGACGGCGGTGCAGCCGCGCTCCACCCCCCGCACCTCCTCGACCGCCGCCTCGATCTCCTGGCTGGGGATGTTGAGGCCGTTGACGATCAGCACGTCCTTCTCGCGCCCGGTGATCGTCAGCGTCCCCGCCCTCAGGAAGCCGGCGTCGCCGGTGTTGAACCAGCCGTCGTGGGTGAAGCTCTCCCGCGTGTGGACGGGGTCGCGGGCGTACCCCGGCGTGACGGTGTCGCCCCGCACCTGGATCCGCCCCTCGCACCCCTCCTCCACCACCCGCCCCTCCGCGTCCACCACCCGGAGCGAGATCCCCGGGAAGAGGGTCCCCGCCTCCACGAAGGCGTCGTCGCCGCCGTCGTCCAGGCGGAGCTCGGTGAGGCGCGAGATCCCTCCCGCCTCCGACATCCCGTACGAGGGGCGCAGCGTCTCCCGCCGCAGCCCGTACGGCGCCATGTGCTCCGCGAAGGCGCGCAGGGTGCGCGCGACCACCGGCTCCGCGCTCACCACGAAGCTCTCCACGCGCGAAAGGTCCCACGCGCGCGCCCCGCCCGCCGCCAGGCGGGCGTTGATCAGCCCCAGCGAGTAGTTGGTGCCGCCGGTGTGGGTGACGCGGTAGCGGTGGAGGGCGTCCAGCCAGCGCTCGGGGGCTTCCAGGACGTCGCGCGTGCCGAGCTGCACCTGGTCGGCGCCCGCGGCCACGGTGGCCATGCTGGAGGTGAGCCCCGCGTTGTGGTCGAGCGGGAGCCAGTTGAGGAAGACGATCTCGGCGAACCCCGCCAGCCCGGGGTTTCGCTGGCAGACGCACAGCAGGTTGTGGTGGCTGCGCTGGATCAGCCGTGGACGCCCGGTGGTTCCCGAGGTGAGCAGGAGCACGGCGATGGCCTCCGGCGGGCTGGGGTGCCACGCCGGGTCGGGCGCGTACGCCCCCAGCTCCGCCACCGGCGCCACGCGGGCGCCGGCGTCCAGCACGTCCCGCACCGGCCCGGCGAGGCCGGTGCCGGCGATCACCAGGGGGCCGGCCAGCGTGGTCCACACGTCGTGCAGCCGCTGCGCCGCCTGTCGCGCCCCGTCGTGCGGGCTCGCCACCGCCACGGGCACGGCCGTGAAGCCGCCCAGGATGCACGCCCACAGCGCCGGGAGGAACTCCTCGGCCGCCTCCAGCTGGAGGACCACCTCGTCGCCCGGGCGGGCGCCCCACGCCCGCAGGCCGCCCAGGATGCGCTCGGCGCGGTCACGAAGCTCCGCGTAGGTCAGCACCGTCTCCGCCCCGTCGCTGGCCACGCGGATGATCCGGCGCGAGGCAGCCTCCTCGGAGGCGCGGCGGAGAACGTCGGCCAGCGTGGCCGGAGCCCCCGCGGGGACGGAGATCGCGGGTCCTACCGCGATGGCTGGAAGCGCGGGACTCAGCACCCGGGTCGGCACGGCGGAGAGCGTCGGGCCAGCAACGACATCCATCATGGTTCCTTGATGCGGAGCGTCGCGGGAAACGCTCGGGCGCTCGAAGACGCCCCAGCGGCACCGCTCGGCAGGTTCAACCGCATTACGCCGGGCGCGGGCGGAGCTGTCCCGCGTGCGGCAAAGGAGAATCGCGGACCGCGCCCCCAGCCGCGGATCACCAGGGGCTCGTCCCCTCGCCGTTGCCGCGGCCTCGTACACGCGAGCAGCGTGCGCTATATAACATGTCTGATTTCGTACGATCGCAGGATAAGCGGCGCCCTATCGATAGTCAAGCGTTTACAGTCATTGGGAGCGTACTACTCAGAGGGGAGCAGTCAGACCGGAGAGAAAAGTGAGGTAACGCGCAACATTTTAGACCGCCTGAGGGCACAACCGCAGCGCCGCCGACGCCTGATTTGTGTGGATATTTTATCTTAAAAAGATCGCGTCATAGTATGCGAATTAGGAGCTTTGCATTCTAAAATTATACGATAGAAGACCTTATGAGCGCGGTTCAGAGGTATGGCGACGAAAGCCCGGGCAACCAAAGGGTTCTCCGGGACGAGCCGAGAACTCACTCAGCCGCCGGTCCAGGCAATCCGCACGATTCCGCACGGGCCCGAAGCGGCCGGAACCGCTTCCGTACACACCTGCGCCGTCTCGCCACGTCGTGCGCGGGAACCGCCCGCGGGGAATGCCAGGAACGTTATCAGGAGTTTCCGCGGCAACCCCGGACGGGGTTGATGAACTCCAGAACGAAAAATCGGATCCCGCACCCGCGGAATCCGGAAAATGGGGCCTGGTGGCGGCCTGGTGGGACTTGAACTCACGACCTGCCGATTGTGAGTCCCCCCGGATACCAGCGGGAGAGCACCGGATTCGCGAATCCAGCGGGTTGCGCCAACGGACTACCTCCGACTACGCGAACGCATCCGCCAAATCGCGTTCCAGAGTTTGGCCTGAAAACACAAGTATCTTCTCCGTCCTCCGTTGCACGACGCGCGAGCGCACGTGGGCACGATGCAACGCGCTCGGAACGCGAGACCGCCGCGCGTTCGAGAAACACCGTTGAACTCCGCCTCTGTGCGGACTATATTCGCTGTCGTTCAGGGCCCATAGCTCAGCGGTTGGAGCAGGAGACTCATAATCGTCTGCTCTACGGGACGGACGGCTCGGTGGGGGAGAACGGATTTTCGTACTTCGGGCCTGTAGCTCAGCCGGTCAGAGCAGCCGACTCATAATCGGTAGGTCGTGGGTTCAAGTCCCACCAGGCCCACTTCAACTCCGGATCCCGCGGGCGCGGGATCCGGATTTTTCGTTTCGGTGTTTATCGCCCCCCCCTGGAGGTGGTGCGAAACTCCTGATAAACATCCCTGGCATTCTCTGCGGCGACTCCAGGGGCTGATACACTCCGGTAGCGGGGTTATCGCCCCGGTTTTCAGCCTCGGCCGGTGGGGGCCGGGTTCGTGCGAAACACCGTGGCATCGGCAGGCGCGCGCATGCGGGCGCGCACCTCGGCGCCGCCTCGCGGAACTCCTCCTTATGAGGGCGTTCTCCCCCGGGTGCTCCGTGAGGTAGCGGTTACGAGGCTGCGCGGATCATTCCGCCCCGGCGCATCCATCCGCGGCTTCTCCGGGTGGTGCTGCGCCCCCTCACGCCAGTGGCACCGGCACGTCAGGCCCGGCCGGTCAGGGCGCCGGTTCCACCCGCGCCACCGCCCCCGGACGCGGGCTGCGAGGCCGGGTAGTAATGGCTCCCGATGAAAAGCAGCGGCTGCTGCTGATCGG
Organism: Longimicrobium sp.; assembly: GCA_036399995.1. GTDB lineage: Bacteria > Gemmatimonadota > Gemmatimonadetes > Longimicrobiales > Longimicrobiaceae > Longimicrobium. The sequence goes on from DASWMA010000697.1 coordinate 8,968, forward strand.
CGCCGGCGCCGTAGATCAGCAGGTCGACCACCCAGGCATCGCCCGGCGCGGCGACGATCTCCAGCGAGCCGGCGTTCTGCTGCATGGCCGCCGCGAGGTCTCCGCAGAAATGGCCGGAGCCCGGTTGCGAGTCGCTGGTGATGTCGAAGCCATAGGTCGGCACCAGCAGCAGTGGAATGCGGTAGCTCAGCGGGTCGGCCGTGGGATCGGCGCCGCTCGGCGAACGCCAGTATCCCGCCTCGACCCGGATGTTGCGCGTAACCCCCTGCGTGGCGAGTGCGGCCTCGCCCGCGAACAGCTTGTCGAACAGCGTGCACAGCGCCGCCGCCAGCGAGCTTCCTTCCAGCGGCACGGGGTCCGGCCGCTGGATGTAGGGGGTGATCCGCGTGGGAAAGAGCGTCAACGGCGTCTGGTAGACGAAGCCGGGGTTGACGTCGGCGAGCAGGTTGGCGTTCCGCGAGATGGAGAAGCCGCCCCAGGCGTTGGAAAGCGACATCGCGTCGAGCCGGTAAAAACAGAACTGCAGGTCGAGCGGCGTGCCCTCGGCGATCTCCTGATCGGCGGTCAGCGTGTAGGTCAGGCGCGTGCCGGCCTGGGTGCAGGGCAGCGGCGTGGCCGGGGCTCCCGTGGCCGGGAGCGGGCTCGCCTGGGGGCCGAGCGTCAGCGATGGCCACAGCAGCTGCCGCCAGACCTGCAGGCTCGGCGGGGTGCCGGCGGAGGGCAGGAGGAGGCGATAGGTCTGCGGCGCGATCGCGCGACTCGCGTCGCCGCTGTCGATGAGCAGCCAGTCCCCGCCACCGTGGGGCGACGGGGTGACGGCGAGGCTGCCGCTCAGCGGGAAGCCATGATTGCCGAATTCGGTCGACAGCCCCGCCGGGACCTGCTTCTGGGTGGGGTCCGGGGCGTACGCCGGGTCGGTGAGGAACAGGAAGTCGTCGGGCCCCTCCGAGAAGTCCGTCTCCTGCCCCACGCGGTCCAGCACCAGCGCCTCGACCTTGCCGTCGGCCGCCGTCCGCGTGGTGAGAGCGTACTCGAACGACGCCGGCACGGCGGCCGCGGCCAGGAACGACGCGAGCGGTTGCCACGCCTGCTGCACCGCGCCCGCGGCCCAGGCGAGCGCGGCCAGCGCGTTGCGCGCCGCGGCCTGCTCTGCCGGCGTCGGCGATGCCAGGAGCAGCGGCACCGCGGCGAGGTCCTTGGCCACCGCGGGCCAGATCGCGCTGAACCCGGCGAGCGCGAGGATCACCCCGGTGCGGTCCGCCGAGGTGGGGCCCGCCGCGGGAGCGGCCGCCGCGTCGTTGAACAGGATCTCGAGCGTCATCGCGTCCTGCGCGGCGAACGTGCGCTGGGCGCTGAACTGGTAGTTCCACTGCGTGAGCGTGCTGTCGGGCAGCCCCCCGGCGTCGGGCGGGAGCGCCTGCTGCCCGAACACCACGGCCGGCGCCGGGTAGCCGCGCAGCGCGATGGGAACCGCCACCTGGCCGATCGCGTTCGGAGCGGGGTCGAGCGGCAGGACGAACGACAGCCACGACGATCCCTCGTAGCCGGCCACCCCGGCGACCCCGTAGATGTCGAACTCCAGCTGGTTGGGCACGAAGTCCAGGTCCAGGACGAGCGTGCGCTGCGCCGCGGGGTGGTTGACGGTGAGCATGCTCGTGAGCGTGGCCCCCTGGCTCAGCGCGGCCTTGCTGCTCTGGAAGCTGATCTGCGGCAGCGCCCGCAGGGCGCGGGGCGGCGCGGCCGGGTTCAGCGTGTACGTGCCGTGGGCGGTCCCCGCGTCCACCTCCGACATCCCCGTGGCCAGGCCGTCGATGCCGCCGAACTTCAGGGCGACGTCGGTGAGCGTGTCCTGCGCCTGCGGGGTGTACGAGATGCCGGCGATCACGACCGTGCTGCCGGGCGCGAAGAAGTCGGTGCGGTCGGCACCGGCGGCCAGCAGATCGGCGGCGGTGGTGCCCAGCCAGCTGGCGCCCGCGGTGATCGTGGCCTCGGTGGCGGGCACCGTCACGAGCGAAAGGTTGAGGGGGGCGGCGGGGCGGAAGAGCGCGGGCCCGCCGGCGGCGATGGTCAGGGCCCCGGGGAGCTGGTCGGGAGCCACGCCGTAGAACTGCGCGATCGTGGCCAGCGTGTCGCCGGCCAGGGTGGTTCGCGCGCTCTGCCCCGGGAAGCTGGTGGTCACGCCCGGGCGAATGACGTCCGGCACGCCGGCGATGGCGCCGGCGAGATAGCCGGGGGCCACCTGGGCCAGCGCGGCGAGCGCGGCGAACGGATGACCGGGGTCCACGGCCGTGTCGTCTCCCGGGGTCGCCGCCACCCGCGCCCTGACCTTCCCCGCGAGCCGCGGGGGCCGCGCGGCCTGGGCCGCGCCGCTTCCCCCCACCTCCATGGGGAACTGGACCAGCGCCTGCACCGTGTACGCGCTCGCCAGTTCCACGAGCAGGCGCTGGGTCATGGCGTCGGCTGCGTCCTGCAGGCCGTCGCCGCCGGTGGCCGCGATGGGCGCGACGAGCGTGGTGAGGCCGGCGGCGATGTCCGCCTTGGCGGCGATGATCGTGGCCAGGCTCGCCGCGGCCTGCGCGTCGGACTGTGCGGCGGCCGCGTACGCCGGCGAAAGCGCGAGATCCACCGCCTGCAGGAACGCCAGGTTCCACTCCTCGGGGTCGGCCCCGCGGAAGTTCATCGTGGTGGCCGCCCCCAGCCCCGAGGCGCTCTCGTACGTCGGAACGCGCACGCCGTCGGCCGAGAACGCGACCGTGGAGAGCGGCTCCACCGCGAAGAAGCGCGGGTGCGCCGCATCGATCTGGTAGGTGATCCCCGATGGCGAGAGGTTGGCCACCCACAGCGCGCGCGTCGCACCGCCCGACGTGGCCCCGGTGCCGCCGCCGGCCATCGCGCGGAGGGACGGCTTCGAGAGGACGGGCGCGAAGTGGGTGTGGCGCGGCCCCGTCGCGAGCTTGTGCCCCGGGAACGCGGCCTCGAAGTCGGCGGCGAACTGGGCGAGGGACTGGGGCCGCCCCTCGCCCGCGGCGAAGGGCGCCGCCGCGATCGGCGCGTTCGCCGACACCACGCGCGGCGCGGCGCGGAAGGCGGGCGCCACGAGCGCGGGATCGCGCGAGACGGCCAGGTCCACGGCGAGGCTCAGGATCGGCTGTACGTCGGCCGGGGTGGCCTGCGCCGCGATGGCGGCAGGCGCGGGGGCGCCGAGCAGGGCCCGGGCGAGCACCGGGACCGCCGCGGCCGCCGCTCCGATCGCGCCGACGCCCACGGGAGGCGCTCCGGCGGCCGTGCGGGCGGCGTTCACGCGCGCCGCGACCATCGCGAACGTGTCGTTCGCGTAGATGGAAACCGGCGCGCCGTCGATGGTGACGCTGGCACCGGGGGTGAGCAGCCCCGGCAGCGTGGCGTTCGCCACGGCGAGGGCGGCCGGGTCGGCACCCTGGCGCTGTGCCAGCGCGCCGAAGGTATCTCCCGCGCGTGCGCTCAGGGCGGGGGTGACGAACACGGCGCCGGGCCGGACGATCCCGGCGAGCGTACCCGCCTGCTGGGCGAAATCGGCGGGCGAAAGGGCGAACTCCGCGGCCAGCGAAGCGAACGTCGCGTCCAGCCCCGGCGTAACGGACTTCGTGCCGATGGTGATCGGGGTGGCCGCGAACAGCGCCGGCCAGTTCAGGTTGTCGGCCGCCAGCTGGGCCAGGGTGTACCCGTCGAACCGCGCGACGACGTCGGCCAGGGTGCCTCCGGGTGCCGCGTACGTGCCCGTGGCGATGCCCGCGGCGTCGGCCGAGTAGGGGATCACCAGCGAGGCGGATGCCGCGAGCGGTGCGGCGGCGTTGTTGGCCAGGATCCGCGCCGGCGAGGCGCCGGTGGCGGCCGCGACCGACGCGATCGTGTCGCCCGCGACGATCGCGTACGTCGTGTTCTGCAGGAACAGCGCGGTCGATCCGGGCCACACGCCCGGCGTCTGGAGGTTCAGATGGAGCAGCTGCGCGGGGTCTTGCGGCCCCCAGCGCGCGGCGAAGCTCGCGAGCGTGTCGCCACCCACCGCCAGCGCGCTCGCGACGGTGAGCGCCTGCGCGGGGCTGGCCGCGAACAGGGGGGCGACGTACGCGTTCGCCGCCGCCACCTCGGCGGGGGTGAAGGGGGTGCCCGCGGCGGTGCCGAGTGCCTGCGCCGCGCTTTCCAGGGTGTCCGTCGCGTGGGTGACGAACTGCTGCCCGCCGAGCGTGAGCGTGGTCTGCGGCGTGAGCAGGGCCTTCGCGTTGGTGGTGGCGAGCCCCGGCACGTTCCCCGGCCCGTCGACGATCGAGCAGCCGAGCGCGGCGGCCATCGCGGCGAGCGAGAGCCCCACGTCCTCCGCCTGCACGGTGCGCGCGGCCGTGTTGAGGGGCGTGCCCGGCATGAGCGCCACCCCCGCGTTGGCCGCGGCGAAGGCGTCCGGATCGCTCACCCCCGTGCGCTCCACGTAGGCGGCCGGCGTTTCGCCCGCGAGGGTGGTGCGATACACCGGAACCTGGATCTGCGCGCCGTCGCCGAAGACCAGCGCCGCCTCCGCATTCGCGTTGGCGTTCGCCAGGTCGTCCCACGAAACCGGATACCCCGCACCTGGGCTCTTCGTGGACGCCGCGCACAGCGCCGCGAGGGTCGCGAAGCCCTGCGCCGGACCGGCGGTGGTGAGCGCAAGGGATTCCGCGTTCCCCAGGTAGACGTACGCCGACGCGGCCACGCCGCGCAGCGTGGCGCGCACGGTGTCGGAGAGCGCCGCAGGGTCCGCCACCGGGCCGAGGGTGGTGCTCAGGGCACACTCCACGTCGGGCTGCAGGAGCTGGTAGTGGATGTCGGCGTAACGCGCCCGTGCCTGCCCCGCGCGCGTGGCCGCGGCGCTGGGCGTGGGGGCCGGCGCCCCGGCGACCATCGGCGCGGGTGTCGCGTCGGGAAGGAACTTCGACGGCGACACGCTCAGTGCGACGAGCAGGTTGGGCGTCTGGGGCACGAACCGGTACGACGCGACCAGCGATGGCCAGGCGGCGAGCGACACCAGCTCGTCGGTGTAGCCGACGGGGCCGCTGACCGCCGCGCCGCCGCTCCCCGCCAGCACCGACCCGGTGGTGCGGTTGCCCAGCACGTCCTGCAGGGACAGCCGCAGCGAGAGCTCCGCGCCCGGCGCGATCCCCGTGTACGGATCGCCGGCCGCGGGCGGGAGCGCCGCGGGCAGCGCGGCCGGCTGCGCCTGCGCGAACGGATAGACCGAGAGGACCTGCCGGTACTGCCACACCGCGTCGTCCCCGTCGTCGACGGGGGTCGCCGGGAGCCCCTCGCCGCTGTCGACGAACCCGCCTCCCGCGACGACCTCGAAGCCCAGCATGTGGTAGAGCTGTTCGAGCACCTGAGCCGGGTCGGCCGATGCGCCCGGGGCGGCCGCGGCCTGCCCCGGCGGCTCCGGGTTGGTGCGCGCCAGGGAGAAGCCCGCGCGCCCGGGCGGCAGTGTCGCCACCGTCAGCAGCGTGTCGGCGGCCACCACGATCCCGGCGCCCGCCGCCAGGATCGGCGCGTTGGCGTTGGCCTCGCCCAGCACCGTCACGGGCAGCCCCGCGGCAGCCGCGATCCCGCCCAGGGTGTCGCCCTGCTGCACCGTGTGGTCCGCGTGGCCCGGCACCACGACCGTCTGTCCGGCCGCGAGCAGCCCCGGCGTCGCCGCGTTCAGCGCCGCGAGCGAAGCGGGATCGAGGTAGCCGTGGTCCTGCGCGATCGAAACGAACGTGTCGCCCGGCGCGACGGCCTGCACCGGCTCGCCGGTCAGCTGGAGCAGCGCGCCCGGGCGGAGGCACGCCACGCCCTCGATCTGCTCCGCCAGCGCGGCCACCGTCACCTGCGCGCGCCGCGCCAGCGAAAGGAGGCTGTCGTCGCCCGTGGCGGTCTGGCCGGCGATCGTCGTGCCCGCGATCAGCGTTCCCGGGACGAGCTGGTTGGCCGCCGCCAGCGCGGACGCGTCGTACGTTGCGCCCGCCGCCGCGTACAGCGTGGCGAAGCCCGGATACCGCGCGTCGATGGCGGCGGCCGCGCTCGTGAGGGTGTCGCCCGCGGCCACCGTGTAGCTGACGGCCTCGAAGGCGGGCTTCTGGTGCGCGGGGTCCTCGTTGTCGCCGACGATCAGCGCGTTGTTGAACGCCAGGGCCACCGGCACGTTCGCCGGCAGGTCCGATGAAACGACGACGAGCTTGATCTGCGCCGACCCGCCGTCGGTGAAGAGGCTGGCCGGAAAGCCCGGCTTCCCGGCGGCGCCGACGTAGCGGAGGTAGAAGCCGCCGGACCGGACGGCGCTGCACTCCCACAGGAACTGCAGGAAGTCGCCGCCGTCGGCGAGCGTCGCCACCGCCGACTCGGCGACGGCCTTGTTGAGCACCATGGCCGCCGCCACCCCGAGCGTCGCCGGCGGCGCGTTGGTCTCCGTCGAAAGGTTGGTCTTGAGCAGGAAGGTGCCGGCGCGGTCCACCGCGTCGGAAACGAGCGTCCCCGAAGGCGCGCCGGCCTCCTGGCTGGCGTAGGCGATGTGGAGCTCCGGAACGGCCCCGGCCGACTGGAGGTGCGTCCAGAGCGCGAGCATCCGCTGCAGCCCCGCCTGGTCCGTGCCGGCCATGTTGTAGACCCCGGGCACCGCCCCGGGCACCTGCTCGATCGTGAGGTCGAACACGGTGGCGAAGCGGCTCGCCGCGAGGGGCGCGCTCGACACGGTTCCGTCGGCCGCAGTGGTGCCCAGGCGGCCGGCGTACGCGAGCATGCCCGCGGGGCTGGCCGCGAGCGCGTCGGCGAGCGGCGCGGGAATCATCCACAGGCTCGGCTGCACCACCATCGGCGGCGGCGGACCGCCGGCACCCGGCTGCGCCTGCAGCGCCGGCAGCTCCGGGGTCTGCCACCAGAGCAGCGCGGCGGGCGGCTGCGAGTCCGGCACCGACGCGAACGCGGCGAGCATCTGCGCGGCACCGGGCGCCACGCCGGGATCGAAGCCGAGCGTCGTGAAGGCGGCGACGAGCGCCACCTCGGCGTCGTCGAGGGGAATCGGCTTCGCGGGAGGCTGCACCCAGGCCGCGCCGCTGCCGGTGAGGGTGATCGCGTACGCGGTCGTGGCCTTGGGGTTCACGGGGAACTCCTGGCCGACCAGCGCATAGAGCGGATACGTCTGGCCGGCGTCGGCCGCGGTCGCCGCGGGCGGCGTGTCCGGGGCCACCGACGTCCCGTGCGGAGCGGGCTGGAAGGCGGGCGCGGGGACCCGCAACCCGCCCATCAGGAAGCGCGCCGTCATGTTGAGCGCGTTCGTGAAGCCGCCGCCCGCCGCCAGCGCGGCCACCAGCCGGCCCATCCGCATGCCGGCGATCGAGGGGATCTTGATCGTGCCCGCGGCCAGCAGGTCCCCGGTCGCCGCCACCTGCGCGACGAGCTGCTCGAGCGAAAGGTCGTAGCTCTGCGCGATCCCGCCCAGGGTGTCGGCGGCCGTCGGCGTGAAGGTGGTGCGGGCGACGGTGACCGGCGCGCGCGGCGCCAGGATGCTCGTCTGCCCCATGGCCGCGTTGCCGGCGATCGCGTCGACGGCCACGTGGTACTGGCGCGTCAGGTTCGCGATCGAGCTGGCGTAGGGGATCGCCACCACGTCGCCCGCCGCCGGCCCGGCGGAGCCGTTCAGCTGCTGAAGCAGCTGCACGGCGGCGTCGGCCCGGTCCGGGGGAAAGAACGCGGCCGCGATGGTCGGGTACGTGTCGCCCGTGTCCGCGGTGTAGGCGAGCTGGTAGCTCGTGCTGGTGGTGTGCACCACCCCCGGCAGGGTCACCGGCTGCGACGGGTCCAGCCGGATCGGTCCGTTGTTGGCGACCAGCGACTCGAAGGTGAGTTCCGTATGGGCGGCGAGGACCGACGCGAAGGTGTCGCCCGACACGGTGGTGTAGCTCCCATCTACACCCGAGCCGTTCGGGATCGCCAGCGCCTGCCCGGCCGCGAGGGTCAGCGCGGGGTTGGCGCCCGACAGCGCGGCCAGCGTGATCGTCTGCCGGCCGTACCAGTACGCCCACAGCCCGTCCAGCGTGTCCTTCGCGCGCGTCGTCGTGGCGAGCGCCCCGAGCGCGATCGCCTGGCCGGGCGCGAGCAGCGCCACGCTCTCGGCGTTCGCGGCCAGGAGGTCGGCGACCTGGATCTGGAACCGCGCGGCGATCGTGGTGGGGGAATCGGTGGACGCGGCGGAGAACTGGATGTCCTGCAGGGTGATGCTCGTGGACGTGTCCAGGAGCCCCGGCGTGCCGGCGTTCGCCGCGGCCACGGCCAGCGGCGTCAGCTGGCTCGGGATCAGGAGCAGCTGGCCGGGCGCGAGCGCGTCGAGGTTCACGCCGGGGTTCGCGGCCGCCAGCGCGGCGGGATCGACGGCGAAGTCGGACGCGATGGATTGCGCGGTCTCGCCGGCCAGGACGCCGTGCAGCACCCGCATCGCGGGGATCGCCAGCGCCGTCCCCGCGGCCAGCGTGCCGAAGTCGACGCCGGGGTTCGCGGCCTGCAGCTCGTCGGCGTCTACCCCGAAGCAGCTCGCCAGCCCGGCGAGCGTGTCGTTCGCCTGGCTGGTGTAGGCCACCTGCGGCGCGGGGATGAAGAGCGTGTCGCCGGCCGAGGGCCCGCCCGCCGGGACGGCCGGGTTGGCGGCCGCGAGCACGGGCGCGGCCAGCCCGAACATCGCGGCGGCCGTTTCGAAGGTGTCGCCTGGCCGGGCGGTGTAGTCGTTGTTGTAGCGGTTGGCGATTTCGGCGAGCGAGGCAGGGGCGGCAAGCGTGAGCGCGGAGCCGCCCAGCAGGTCGCGCGCCGCCTCCACCACCGCCTTCGTCAGCATGTAGAACTGGTACCGGAATACGAAGGTGGCCAGGCTCTCGGCGGTGCCGTCCGAGGCCGCCCCGGGGGCCGCGGAACCGGTTCCGAAGTTGGCCGACAGCGACGCGAAGTAGTCGCGGATCGTCGTCTCGTAGCCCGGGCCGACGCGCCGGTCGGCGGTGAAGTCGATGGTGAAGTCGGGCGTGGACAGCGACAGCTCGGGGATCATGGCGAGCACCGCCGCGGGGAGCTCGTCGGCACCGCTCCCCGAGGCGGGCCGCGGCGCGAGCGTGAAGACGATGCCGTGGCCGGTGAACAGCCCGGTGATCGTCGTGTAGGCGAAATAGGTGTCGCACGCCGCCGGGTCCGCAAGCGTCTGCAGGATCTCCTCGACCACCGCCGCCGAGGCGGTGTCGTGCTCGTGGCCGATGGCGTCGATCACCCAGGAGAGCAAAAAGGCCAGCAGCGGATTGGCCCCCTTCGCCGGGTCGCTCGACGTCTCGAGCGCGAGCACCACGCCCAGCACGGGCGTGGTGGTGCCGGAAGGCACCGTGGGCCCGGACGTGAAGGCGAAGTCCTGCGACAGCGCCTGCGTGACGATGGGCACCACGAGCACGGAAACGTCGATCCCGCCCGCCGCCGCGGCGCTCGCCAGCAGCCGCCGGTTCAGCTGCAGCGGCCGCGGCGGGCGCGTGCGCAGCAGCGCGAAGGGCACCCGCTGGAGCAGCTGCGGCCCCGCGCGGAACTCGCGGCGCCCCCGCAGCGCGGCGGCGCCGGCCTGGGCGCCCGCCGGCGCCGCGAGCTGCCATGGCGGGGTGGAATCCGAGCCGATGACGAAGTGCTCGGTGATGGTGGCGCTGAAGCTGAAGTGGATGCGGACGAAGAGGATCTTGATGCTGACCTGGACGCTCACCCCCGCGCTGACCTGGACCAGGATGGCCTTGTAGCTCTCCACCTCCAGGCTGATGGAGGCGTAGACCGTGAGGCTGACGCTGGCCTGCACGATCCCGAAGTCGACGCTGGCGTACACCTGGCCGATGAGCGCCACGGTTCCCGTCAGCCTGTGATAGCGCACCGACGGCAGGTTGGAGTCGTTCGGCGTGTACCAGCCCAGCACCCCCTGCAGCGCCCCGCCCACCGTAATGCTGATCCCGCCGCTCAGGATGCCCAGCGAGAGCGTCTTGCCCACGCCCACCTGGAGCGCGAACCCGGCCTCCAGCACGGTGCCGAAGTGGCCGCTCGTCACCGTGGGCACGCTGGTCGACGTCTGCCCGTCGAGCACCGCGAAGTAGAGCCCGCCGAAGCCGGTGAACGGGAACACCTGCACGCTGAACGAGCGCGAGAAGTCGGTGAGGCTGGGCGGGTACCCGAGGTCGACGCGGAAGTTGCCGTTGGTGTAGATGTCGATCGTCACCACCGGAAGGGTGATCGAGACCTCGCCGAGCTCCAGGTGGCGCATCTCGTCGGGGAGCGTCAGCTCGATGTGGTAGACGCCGATGGTGTCGGAGATCTTGCGGTACAGGATCTCGAAGCGGAGCCCCGCGAACAGCCCCGCCTTCTGCCCGGAAAGCTGGATCAGCAGCCCGTAGACGATCGGGTCGTTGAACACGATGTCCATGCGCAGCGTGGACATCACGGTGAAGCGCGTGCCGATCAGCCAGTTGCTGCCGGCGTTGTAGGCGAGGTTCTGGAGCTGCGCGACCGGGTTCTTGGTGGGGTCCGCGGGCGGACGCATCGCCGCCTCGAGGGCGTCGATGATCTTGTCCATCTCGGTGGGCACCGATCCGGCGATCGCCACGCGCTGGCCCAGGCCCAGGAACTCCAGGTCCAGCAGCTGCGTGCCGGCACCCGGTACGGCCGGCGGGGGATCGTTCAGCGCGTCCCAGCGGAGCGGCGGGCTGCCGCCCGTGCCGCCGTACTGCTGGCCCAGGAAGCTTCCGGAAAGCTCCAGGTTGAACCGCGGCGTGCCGTAGTCGCGGCTGTAGTTGAGGACGATCTGCTCGAGGTTCAGGAAGCCAAGGTTGGCGACGTGGTCCAGCTCCACCCGGATGGCCTTGGTGGTGAGGTTCACCGTCACCGCGATGTCGGGGAGCTGAAGCTTCTCGAAGGCGTCCCAGGGCGAGCCCAGCGAGAGCGAGCGGCCGGGGTCGGCAAAGGAAAGGAGGAAGGAGAAGAGGTCGCCCACGGTGCCGCGGCCCAGGCTGATCGTCACGGTCGGGCCGCTCGCGTCCTTGCGGTAGCTGATCGTGAGGCTGCGGTACGCGAAGCTGATCCCGGTGCTGGTGGGCGAGAAGTCGTAGCGAACGTCGAGCACCAGGCCGTGGACGTCGATCTCGCCGCGCAGGAACCCCGAGTACGTCCCCGCGCTCTTCGCCACCTGGAGCTCGGCGGTGATCTCGGTGTCGAGCTCGTCGATCTTCCAGTCGACCACCGTGTCGAAGCTGAAGGCGCCGCCGCCCGAGTCGAAGGATACCGCGAGCTGCTCGACGGTGATGTCGGGGACCTCGAGCGCGAAGGGGAGCAGCGCCCCGGTGATCTTCGCGAGCGGCAGCGGGGTGACGAGCATGCCGCTGAACGTCCACGCGCCGGTCGAGCTGTCGGTGGCGGCGGTGACCAGGACCTGCGAGCCGAACAGGGTCGCCGTGGCGGCGATCGCGAAGCTCCTCGACGAGCTGGTCTGCGCGATGGCGAGTGAAACCTCGTCCAGCCCGATCGTGGTGCCGCCCATCAGCGTGAGGGACCAGGCGCTGCTGAGCGTGACGTCGCCGGTGAAGCTCCAGGTCCGGTCGGGGATCGACAGCGAGCCCGCGACGGTCTGCACCGTCATCCCCGTTTGCGGGGGAGTCACGCCGAATATCGACAGGAGCTCCGCTACGTCGAAGGTGCTGGTGTTGTACGCGGTGAGCAGCTTCTGCGGCAGGCTGAACGCGGCGAAGAAGCCGAGGTGGCTGTTGCCGCCCAGCTGGAACTCGCCGCCGAAGGCGATGGAGACGCTGGTGCCGCCAAGCCACGCGAACGTCACGCTGATCTGGGTGAGGTCGAGCAGGCCGGCCGGGAGCAGCGTCCACCTGAGCGCGCTGCCTGTGTCTACCGTCACCTGCAGCATCTGGAGGCTCGCCCCGTCCGTCGACAGGCTGAGCTGCACGTTGCCCAGGAAGAGCGTGTCGCCCAGGCTGAACTGCGAGGGAACGAGGGCGGCGAGCTGCTGGCCGGCGAAGAGCCCCGCCAGCGAGCCCAGGTCGGGAAGCGAGACGCCGGTGAGGTTCCCCGTGGCGAGCGTGACCGGCACGCCGGGAGTTACGGGGAGCGCGCAGGCGGCCTGGAGCCCGTCGAGCGCCGTTCCGGGGTCGACGATGCCGCCCTGGAGCTGCCCCTGGGCGCTGGTGCCCACCGCGCTCAGGCTCATCTGCACCTGCAGCCCCAGGATGCCCGCGTTGGCCGACGCGGCGGCGTAGCCCGTGGCGAGCTGAAACGCCGGCGCCGCGCCCCAGCTGGTGACCGGGCCCGTGAGCGCGGGAACCTGCTCCGTCCAGAGGCTCGCGTAGGTGGTCTGGCTGAGGTCGGGGGTGCCGCTGAACACCAGCGTCGCCGGCGTCCCCGAGGTCGCGGTGAAGCTCGCGGTGGTGAAGGGCTGCACGGCCGGCGCGGAGCCGGCCGGGAGCGAGGGGAACGCCGTGCTCAGCACGGTACCCGCCGCCGCGGTCACGGCGAGTGCCAGCGCGGGCTGCCCGGTGTCGTCGATCGTGAAGGTGGCGACCGCTGCGGGCGCATTCTGCCCCAGGAAGCTGGCGCCGAGGGTGCCGGTCATCACGATGGAGCTGCCCGGCGGCTGCACGCCGGCCACCTTCATCGCGAGCGCCTTGCCGGGAAACAGCGTGGCGTCACCCAGCAGCGCGTCGATCCCCGGCGAGCCCAGGGTGTTCGTCGCGGGCAGGTCGAGCGCGCCGGCGGTGTAGTAGCCCTTGCTCTGGAGCTGCGCCCACAGCTGATCGATCGTGGTGGTCCCCAGCTCCGTCTCCATGACCTAGCTCCTGCCGGGCAGTGACGGCTTGCTGCCCGCGCCCGCGCCGTTCTTGAGGTATGCGGCGAACCAGCCGAGCGCGCCGCTCGACTGCTGCGCGGGATTGCCGAAGAGCGTCATGTCGACCTGTCCGCCGGGGGGAAAGCTGACGCTCAGGAACTTGAGCGCGATGTTGCTCAGCTGGATGAGGTAGGTGGGAGGCGCGACGACGAAGCGGATGCCGCCGAACGTCAGGCTGAGCACCCCTTCCAGCGAGATCGCGCGCTGCCCCCCCGACACCCCGGGAAGCGACAGGCCGGCGTAGATGGTGGCCCCGGACGGGTTCGGCGCCCACGCCAGGAGCAGCCCCGCGGTGAACCCCGTCGCCGCGGCCAGGGCGCCCGGCGTGCCCAGGTCCAGGTCGAAGCGGAGCCCGAACCAGGGCGGCGACAGCTTCGTCCCCTGCACCGGCATGTCGATCGGCATGAAGCCGAGAGTGTCGGGGGTCACGGCGCCGAGCCCCTGCACCAGCCCCGTGAGCTTCATGGGAAAGTGGCTGACGAGGCTCGCCGGGCGCGCCAGGCTGGTCGCCGGGTCCAGCACGATCGCCGCGGCGTCGAAGGCGAAGGTCCGGTAGAAGGGCGTCGCCTCGTTGAAGCTCATGTCGATCGACAGCGACCGGTACGACAGCCCCTGCTCGATGGTCTGCGTGGCCTGCGCGGGTCCGTACGAGAAGAGGTCGAAGCCCTTCTGCGGCAGGAACGCGATCGCCCCGTTGAGCTGGAACGCCGCGTTGACGACGGGGTTGTCGTCGGTGGTGCCCGGCAGCGTGACGAAGGTGGCGCTGGTGATCGCCACCTGTCCGAGCACCGCGCTGGCCAGGGAGTACGCCGTAGGGCCGGTCGTGACGAAGCGGTAGGTGCCCACCCCGGTTCCGCCG
>DASWMA010000698.1:0-8096 GCA_036399995.1 Longimicrobium sp.
CACTTTCGCACTTTCGCACTTTCGCACTTTCGCACTTTCGCACTTTCGCACTTTCGCACTTTCGCACTTTCGCACTCTCGCACCTTCGCACCTTCGCACTCCCATGCAGTTGATCGACTCCCACGCGCACCTGGCGGACGAGCGCATCCTTCCCGACGTCGATGCGGTGGTGCAGCGTGCACACGAGGCCGGGCTGGCGGCGGTCGTCACCATCGCCACCCATCCCGGCGACCTGCGGACGAACCTGGGGCTGGCGGAGCGCTTCGGCGGCGTGTGGGCCACGGCCGGCATCCACCCGCACTCCGCCAGCACTTCGTCCCTCGAGACGCTGGCGGAGGTGCGCGGCCTGCTGGCGCACCCGAAGGTGGTGGCGATCGGCGAGACGGGGCTGGACTACCACTACGACTTCTCGCCGCGCGACGTGCAGCGCACCAACTTCGCGCGGCACCTGGAGCTGTCGCGCGAGACGGGGCTGCCGGTGATCGTCCATTCGCGCGAGGCCGACGACGACCTGCGGGCGATCCTGCGCGAGGCGGGGGAGGGGACGGTGGGGGTGCTGCATTCCTTCTCCAGCACGCGCGAGCTGCTGGAAGACGGGCTGGCGATGGGGTGGTACGCCTCGTTCTCGGGGATGATCACCTTCAAGAAGTTCGAGGGGCTCGACTTCGTCCGCATGGTGCCCGCGGATCGGATCATGGTGGAGACCGACACGCCGTACCTGGCGCCGGTTCCACACCGCGGCAAGACCAACGAGCCCGCGTTCGTCACCCATGTGGCGCGCCGTGCCGCCGAGATCCGCGGCGAGGACGCGGACGAGTTCGCCGCGCGGACGCTGGAGAACACCCGCCGGTTCTACGGGAAGATGGGTTGACTCGAAAAACAGGGGCTCACGCAGAGCAGCAGAGAACGCAGAGAACAACTCTCCGCTCCTCTGCTGCTCTGCGTGAGCCCTGTTGTCCTCGGTACGATCAGCCGACGGGGCTGCCCACCCGGGCCAGCACCCGGTCCGCAGCGGTGACGCCGCGGGACTGGGCTTCCTCGAAGAGCGAGAGGCCGCTCAGGTCCGAGTGGGCGTAGAAGACGGGTCCGTCCGCGTCCTGCAGCAGCCGGCGGGCGGGGGAGGAGAGAAAGCCGGGGGTGGGGCGCACCATCGCGTGGCCCATGCGCATCACGTCCACGCGGCTCACGCAGCGGCGCACGTCGGGGTGCGCGCGCTCCAGGTCGGCCAGGATCAGGTCGGCCCACTCCCTCCACCCGCGGCGCAGCAGCGCCTGCCGTGCCTGGGCGGGCGGCTCGTGTGCCAGGGCGCGGTAGTACGTCCACACCCAGCGGTCCTGGAAGCTGCGCAGCGACTGGTGGTTGGCCACCACGTACCCCAGCCCCGGCGAGTCGGCGATCACGTTGTCCCACGCCGGCTCGGCGCCGCGCTCGCCGGGCCACCGGTCGAGCGTGAGGTTGGCGGTGATCCAGGGCGAGTAGACGAAGTCCGTTCGCGGCGCCCCCTCCACCACGTGCGCCGCCACGAACGACGGCGCCGCCCACACCACCGCGTCGCACAGGTACTCCGCGTCGCCCGCCAGCACCCGGGCGCCGGTGCCGCGCCGCTCCACCCGGTGCACGGTGGCGTCCGTCGACACGAAGCGCCCCAGCCGCTCCAGCAGCCGCCGCACGATCCAGCCGTTCCCCTCGGCCCAGGTGAGCGGCCCCTGCTCGTCGTCTTCGGCCGGGCGCGCGGCGAAGTAGTGCACGCCCGCCCAGGCCGACGTGTCGGCCGCCCGCGCGCCGTAGTCGTCGCGGCAGGCGTAGTCCACGTACCAGCGCAGGGCGGGGGAGCGGAAGCCCTCCGCATCCAGCCAGCGCGCCATCGTCACCCCGTCCAGCGGCGACGGGCGGGCGCCGGCGGAGAGCGGAAGGGTGAACTGCCCCGTGGCGCGCAGCTCCGCCATCCGCTGGTCGAAGCGGCGGAACTCGTCGTGGTCGGCCGGCGTCTCGGCCATCGGCTCGCGCACGCCCTCGCGCCACTCGCCGCGGCGGAAGAGCCGCTCCTTCGGCGCGAACACCAGCGCCGTCTCGTCCCAGGCGCCGTCCTTCCACACGCCCAGGTCGGCCAGCAGCTCGCGCGCCAGCGGCGTCTCGCGGCCGGGAACGGGGACGTAGTGCGCGGCCCACGGGTACGCCGACACCTCGTTCTCCCCCCAGCGCGAGTTGCCGCCCGCGCGCTCCTCCATCTCCAGCAGCACGAAGCCGTCGAAGCCGCGCTTCGCCAGCCGCCACGCCGCCGACAGCCCGGCGATCCCGCCGCCCACGATCACCACCGGCACGCGCACCGTCCGCCGCGGGGCGGGGAAGCGCCCGCCGCGCAGCGCGTGCCCGCGCGCGCCGCCGTCGTCCACGAAGCCGCCCGCCAGCGCGCGGTCGGTCTTGGGCGCGCAGCCGGCGAGCGCCACGGACGCCAGGCCGCCCAGGAACTCGCGGCGGGTGAGCTTCGCCGCATTCATCGCCGATTCGCTGATCATAAGCGGCTCGTCTTCACCGCTTATCATGCAGCACCCGGCCGGCGAACATCGGTGCCACCATCCCCGGTCCGCGGCAATCGTTGCCGGATTCGAGATCGCCGGGTGTCACACGGAGGCACGGAGAACACAGAGGAACAACGCAGCTCTCCGTGCCTCTGTGCCCCCGTGTGATCCAGGCTGTTCGCGGGGCCAGGGTTCGCCGGCGTCACTGCGTGATCCGCTTCCACTCCGCGCCGTAGTAGCGCACCAGCGCCTGGTCGTCGAGCCGGTTGGGCTCGGCGGGCACCGGCTGCATGTCGGTGGGAAACTCGAAGAGCTGGGGGACGGTGCGCGGCGTCAGGTAGCGCAGCCCGCCGGGGAGCGCGGTGGGCGCGCGGTAGTCGCCGCCGCCGCGCGCGGCCAGCACGAACCCCCACTCGCCGAACGAGGGGACGTACAGGTGGTACGGCCAGGTGCGGTACCGCGCCGCCTCCAGCGTGCGGACGATGCTCCAGAACGCCGTGCGCGCGAACAGCGGCGACGTGCTCTGCACCACCACCAGGGCGTCGCGCGTCAGGTGCCGGGCCAGAAGGCGGTAGAACGCCGTGGTGTACAGCTTCCCGATCGAGTAGTTGGACGGGTCGGGCAGGTCCACCACCACGAAGTCGAACTGCTCGCGGTTCTCGGCCAGCCACACGAACGCGTCGGAGTTGATCACCCGCACCCGCGGCGAGGTGAGCGCGCCGCCGTTGAGCGCGGTGAGCGTGGCGTTGGTCGAGAAGAGCCGCGTCATCTCGGGGTCCAGGTCCACCAGCGTCACCTGCTGCACGCCGGGGTAGCGCAGCACCTCGCGCACCGCCAGGCCGTCACCGCCGCCAAGGACCAGGACGCGGCGCGCGGCGGGGAGGGCCGCCAGGCCGGGGTGCACCAGCGCCTCGTGGTAGCGGTACTCGTCGCGGGAGGAGAACTGCAGGTGTCCGTTCAGGAAGAGGCGCAGGTCGTCCCGCCACGCCGTCAGCACGATGCGCTGGTAGCGCGAGTTGCTGGAGAAGACGACCGGGTCGGCGTAGATGTCGGCCTCGGCCGCGCGGGTGATCCGCTCCGCCCCCACCATCCCCGCCGACAGCAGCGCCAGCACGACCACGCAGCCGATCTGCAGGCGGCGCCGCGAGCCCAGCGCGTTGCGGAAGAGGTGCGTGGACCACAGCGCCACCAGCGCGTTCACGATCCCGAACGCCAGCGCCGAGCGCACCAGCCCCAGCCGGGGAACCAGCAGGATCGGGAAGAGGAGGGAGGCGCCCAGCGCGCCCAGGTAGTCGAAGGTCAGGACGTTGGCCACCACGTCCTTGAACTCGTACCGGTCGCGCAAAATGCGCATCAGCAGCGGGATCTCGAGCCCCACCAGCGCGCCGATGATGAACACCAGCACGTACAGCAGCAGCCGGAAGGCGTCGGTGTAGGCGAACGCCAGGAAGAGCGCCGTGGCCGAGAAGCCGCCGATCAGCGCCACCATCAGCTCCACCGCCACGAAGCGCGCCACCAGCCCGCGCCCCACGTAGCGCGACAGCCAGCTCCCCACCCCCATGGCGAAGAGGTAGGTGCCGATCACCGTGGAGAACATGGTGACGCTGTCGCCCAGCAGGTAGCTGGCGAGCGCCCCGGCCACCAGCTCGTAGATGAGCCCGCTGGCCGCGATCAGGAGAACCGTCAGGAACAGCGCGGCCTGCACTGCGTCAACCCCGCTTGAAAGGAACGTCGCCGGTGCCGGCTCTCCGGAAGAGAACCGCCGGATGTGGGCATGTCCCCCGCGGGGCCCCGGCCGCACCACGGCCGGCCCCCCGCGGC
Source organism: Longimicrobium sp. (assembly GCA_036399995.1). Lineage (GTDB taxonomy): Bacteria > Gemmatimonadota > Gemmatimonadetes > Longimicrobiales > Longimicrobiaceae > Longimicrobium. Next base: position 4,341 of record DASWMA010000698.1, read on the forward strand.
GGCCGGGCTGCGCGCGCCGTAGGGCACGATACCGCCGTGCCCAACGGCGCCGGGCCCCCTCCGCGCGCGCCAGACCTCCGCGCGGATGCCGGTGAAGGCGCGGCGCGCGCTCCGGCGTCCCGGCCCTCCGGGCGCGCATCCCTCATGCGGCCCGGCGCGAGGGACCCCGCACGGCCGGCCGTCAGAAGATCGCCGCGGCGATGATGATGGAGATGCCGATGGCGAGCGCGCCGATCAGCACGGCCAGCGCGGTGTTGTGCTCCTCGATGATCTCCTTCCACATGGTCCCCGGCGTCATCCGGTCGAGGATCACGATGGACAGCACGAAGATCACGATGCCCAGCAGCGCGTAGACCGCCGCGGCGGCCAGGTTGGGGAGAAGGTTGTTCATCCCAGGGCTCGCTTACTTTCCGCCCGTGTAGCGTCCCGTTCCCACGTAGATGGGACGGTACGCGCCGGGGTTGTCGCGCACCGATCGGGGCCCCACCCGCTCCTCGCGGGTAGGCAGCATGCTCCATCCGCGGTACTCGGCCCACCCCAGCAGGCCCAGCACCACCGCTCCGTACGCCAGGTACAGCCGAACGCCGTTGGTCATCGGTCTATCTCAGTCCCAGAGTGCCCGGTGCCCGGTGCCCGGTGCCCAGTGCCCAGTGCCCAGTGCCCAGTGCCCAGTGCCCAGTGCCCAGTGCCCAGTGCCCAGTGCCCAGTGCCCAGTGCCAGGGCGGGCGTCGACGTCGTCCTTGCGATGCACACCCTCATTCCTCGCTGCTCGAGTAGTCGCTCTCGGCCCAGCGGCGGCTCTCGAACATCCCGGCGCCCATGAGCGAGGCCAGCGGCGGCAGCATCAGCAGCAGGAAGGCCACCGCCCAGTAGCTGCCCGCCGGCACGTCGCGCCGCACCTGCACCCGGTAGCGCACCCCGGCCGAGCCTTCGGGCTCAAGGTGCAGCGTGTAGCGCCCGGGGGGAACGCTGGGGATGCGCGCCCTGGCGCTCCCGCTTCCCTCGCTCCAGCGCTCGCCGCCCTCGGTCCCCGAGTAGTAGCTGGCCTCGCGCGCGAACACGATGGCGCGCCCGGTCTCCTGGTTCACCAGCGCCGCGTCGAAGTACGCCCAGTTGTTCACCATGTCGGTGTCGATGCGTACCTGCACGTTCGAGGTGCGCCCCTCCAGCGTGAACGGCCCCAGCACCGCGCTGTTCCGCTCCTCGGGCGCGCCGGGGTCGTACTCGAACGCGCCCGACGCCACCGGCCGGCCCGACGCCGAGGCGAAGCGGAAGGCCATCGCGGCCAGGAAGAGGAGCGCCAGCACCGCGAACGCCTTCCACACCTGCCGCGTGCCGTGGCCGTGCGGCGAGGGCTGGTTGGCGAACACCCCCTGCGTGAGCGGCGCCTTGCCGGCCACCCCGAACGCCTCCCAGATCCGCGCGCCGGGGACGTACTCGGCCAGCGTCCACTGCCGTTCGTTCCCCGTCTCTTCCAGCGACAGCATCAGCGGCGGCGCCACGTAGTCCTGCACTTTGGCGGTGTCGCCCACGCGCACCTCCCACGGGAACTCGCCGAGCACGAAGGTGGTCTCGGCGGTGGCCGTCTGGAAGTGCTTGAACCGCTTGCCGCGGAAGTGCGCCGCCGGGTGCGTTCCCGCCGACAGGGTCGGCACCGTGCGCACGGGCACGGCGTCGTTCCAGTGGCCGCGGTACTCGGTCAGGTAGCGGAAGCCGCGCCGGTGAGAGAAGAGGAGGTACTCGTCCCAGGCGTAGTCGACCCCCTCCACCCGGATGGTGCGCACCTGGAAGCCGATCACGTCCCACTCGGCCCCGTGCAGCCGTCCGCGCGAGCCCAGCGGGATCTTGGGCGTGTGCTTCAGGCGCGACTGGAAGGTCTGCAGCACCGTGTGCGCCGTCGACCCCGCGTCGAGCACCGACGAGCAGTACTGGCAGACGACGTTCACGCTCATCCCCGCCAGCCGCACCTGTACCGTGCCGCCGCAGTTGGGGCAGGCGAAGGTCTGCGCCTTCGCCCGCTGCCCTTCGCCCTCGTCGCGCAGCCCCGACAGCCCCAGCGCGTCGAACTCCACGTAGCGCCCGGTGAACAGGAGCGGCGGCCGGTCGCTGTAGTCGATGGTGGCGAAGCGGCCGTCGTCGGCCTGCAGGTCGGCGAACGGGACCTCGTCGCGCTGCCAGCTCTCGAAGGGGAGCTCGCCCTCGGTGCCCACGTACTTCGCGCGGGTGAGCGTACTCACCTCGTAGCCCACGCCGCCCAGGAACAGGCGCTGCCCCGGCTTGAGCGCGGTGGCGGGCGGGGGAGACCCCTGGCCGGGGTCGTGGAAGCTGACGGCGTACTCGGCCTGCGCGTCGGAGAGCCAGCCGCTCTGGCCGTCGCTGAACACCAGGTGCCACTCGTTCCAGCGGCCGCGCTCGTACTCGTACACGATGCGCCCCACCACCGTGAAGCGGCGGCCGTCGAAGCTCCCCTGCGTCCCCAGCTGGATCGGCGAGACGGTGGGGGGGACCAGGGAGCGCCTGCCCACGGCGCGCAGGTCCACGTCGGTGCGCACCAGCACCGAGCGGCAGTGCGGGCAGGTGGCCTGCACGGCGCCGGCCCAGCGGAACTCCACCGGGTAGGAGCAACTGGGGCAGCTCGCGACCACGGCGCTCATACGGCCGCCACCTCCGCCGCGTACGGCCGCTCCAGCGCCCGCACCTCCACCAGCTCGGCTCCGAAGGCGTCGCGCAGCCGCGCCTCGAACTCCCACTCCGGCCGCGGGCGGCAGCAGAACAGGTTGAGGCAGAGCGAGCCGTGCTCGGGAAAGGTGTGCACGGTCAGGTGGCTCTCGGCCAGCAGGCACAGCCCTGTCACGCCGCCGGGCCCCGGGAACTTGTGCCAGAGCGCGTCGCCCACCGGGTGCAGCCCCAGGTCGGCCACCATGCGCGCGAAGAGGGCGCGCAGCCGGTCCACGTCGGCGAGCGCGGCCGGGTCGCAGCCGTGCGCCTCCACCAGCCATTCGCGGCCGTTCATCGGCGGGTCCTCGCGGTGGGTGGGCTCTGGTGCAAGCTGGGCAGAAAGGCGCGGCGTGCTGGTGTGGGAAGGCCGCGCAACATAGCTGCGCACGGAGTGCTCGATCAAGGCTTGGTCTTTTCCTTTCGCTTTCGGCCTGGCAGGGAGTACGCACGCCGGGGCGATCGGGTTTCGGCGGCGATGTGGTGAGGGGGCAACAGGTTGCGAGGCCGGCAAACGACATGGGCTCACGCAGAGCAGCAGAGAAGCAGAGGAACGACGCGGCTCTCTCTGCTCCTCTGCTGCTCTGCGTGAGACCTGCTGTTCCGATCGTCCGCGGATCTGGAGGGGAACGCGAAAGCGCCCGCCGGGATCTCTCCCCGCGGGCGCCGCCTTGTCGTGCCGGAGCGTACCCCCGTACCTCCGTACCTCTACAGCCCGAAGACCGCCCTCAGGTCCCACGGCCCGGGGATCGGCGAAGGGGTGGCCGGCTCCAGCACCAGCATGCGGCGGTCGGCCTTGGAGATGCGGCCAACCACGAACGGGACCGGCTCGTCCTTCACCACCCTCGCGCGTCTCCTTGCGTAGCGGACCGGCCCCCGGCGCAGCGTGGCCGCGCGCCGGGCGGCGCGCAACGGGTGTCTGGGCCTGTGGGGTGCGGTCACGGGTGCGGGTTCATGGCTGCTAGTACTTGCGGATCACGCCGACCACGATCCCCTGGATCTGCACGCGCTCTGCGGGATAGAACATCGGCTGCATGCTGG
>DASWMA010000699.1:0-2683 GCA_036399995.1 Longimicrobium sp.
CATCGCCAGCACCAGTGTGGCATCCGCCGTCGCGATTCCCGAGGCCGTCGTGGTTCCCATAAGCTCCTCCTGGTTGAGTGATTCCCTCCAGGTTCAGCTTATCACCACGGCGGCCTCGTTTCACATGGAATCTCACGCATCGTGGCGATTCCGTGAAGCCTCGCGCGGTTTGCGAGGCTTTTCGTAGTTGTTGCTGCGGCTTCAGCCGCCGGTGGATACCCTGCACGACGACACGGGATGGGCCCGGGAGCGAATCGCACGAGAGTGGGATGCGCGCAAACGGAAAGGCCGCCCCGGGGGGCGGCCTTTCGCGTTACAGGAGCAGAGATGCTCAGGAGTTTCAGGCGCCGAGACGCGTGACGTTCTCCGCGGCCGGGCCCTTGGGGCCCTCGACGATGTCGAACTCCACGGCCTCGCCCTCGGTGAGGGTCTTGAAGCCTTCCTGCTTGATGGCGGAGAAGTGCACGAACAGGTCCCTGCCACCCTCGTGTTCAATGAAGCCGAAGCCCTTGGCGTCGTTGAACCACTTCACTTTGCCGGTCGAGCGGGCCATCTCCTACTCCTGCTGCTGCGTTTGGATGGTGTCGGTGCGGCACTTCCGCACTGTCGACGTTGGGTCGCGGGTCGCACCGGCACGCCGGTGCGTTGGGGGGCGCCCGCCCGCGGGGCGCACGCTGGGGATGTGCTCTTACGGAGCGCGCCTCACCTCCGCGCCCCGCACACGCGCACGCACGAAAGCCCCGGGCTGGACAGCGCGGGGGACAGATGCATCGCAAGGGTGGAGCGGGGCGGACGGCACGGTGCGACGGGGGTAACGCCGATCTTCAGCGAAGCGGAACCAGACCAGCTTGCGGAGGACCTGGAAGAGGGGAGCGCGGCGGCTCCGGAGCACGGACGGGGGTACTTCCGTCTGGGATGGACCTCTTTATAAGCCCCGTGCAGCAGATTGTCAAGAAAATCGTGCGCTGGAACTGCTACGGCCGCGGCTCGCGCACGGGCCGATCAGCCGTGGCGGCGCTCTGAAATCCGCTCTGCGGACTGATGGAACCGCGTGGGTTTCGGGGAAACAAAAGCGGCGGGGGAGACGATCGTCGTCTCCCCCGCCGCGGTGCTTCCGTCGCTTCGTCCGGCCTCAGCCCAGGTCCGGCTCGGCCGCCGCGGGCGGGAGCACCACCGGAAGGCGGATCTCGAAGCAGGCGCCGCCCAGCTCGTCGCCGGGGCGGTGGCGCACCCAGCCACCCAGCTGGCTCACCATCCACGCCACCGCCGACAGCCCCATCGTCCCCTCGGGGTCGCCAAAGGGGGCGGGCTCGAACAGGGTGGCGGCGCGCGCCAGGTCCAGCCCGGCGCCGTCGTCCTCGATGTCGATGCACACCACGGCCTCGGCGTCTTCGTCCATCCGCCGCGGGTCTTCCACGCTCACGCCGATCTGCACCTCGCTGCGGCAGTGGCGCATGGCGTTGGCCAGCAGGTTCGAGATGGAGCGCAGCAGGAACGACTGGCGCCCCTCCACCTCCACGCTTCCCGGCAGCTCGCTCCTGAGCCGCACCTCCACCCCGCGCGAGGCGGGGAAGAAGCGCCGCACCGCGCGCTCCACCACCGAGTACACGTCGAAGCGCACCTCGGGGCTGATCGCCTTCCCCTGCACCACGTCGAGCGTGTCGCGCATGATCAGGTTCAGGTCGGCGCTGGTCTCCACCACCTGGTCCAGGTCGGCCACGGCCGCGCGGCCGGCGCGCGCGTCGGCCGCGGCCACGCGGGCGCGCGCCTCGAGCGCCGACAGCCCTTCCGCGATGTCGTGCATCAGCTCGGCCGAAACCTGGCCGAGCGCTTCCATCCGCCCGCGGAGCAGCCCGCCGCGGGAGCCTGGGTCTTCGTAGCTTGAACGGCCGCCGATGTCCATCAGAGTTCGACCCGCCGGGAGAGGGTGCCCGTCCCGCCGCGCGCCGGCTGGAGCGTGCGGCGCGGAGGACCGGAGAGCGGTGCGCTTCCTAACATAACCGGCACTGCAAGAGGGCCGCCACTGGGGCAAAAGGGTCGGTCGGTGGCGCGCCGCCGATCCCAGACCGGTGCGGGAGCGCCCAAGTGCGCCAGGCTGTTGGATTTATGTCCTTTCGTCGCCGCCCGGCAACGTTGGACAAGCCTTGTGTATCACCTTGCATGCCACGCCGGAACTGCCTCATTCCGCGGCGGCGGCCACCCGGAAGCGGGCGGCCAGGGCGTCCAGGTCCACCGCCGTCTGGGCGGCGCGCTGGGTGGTGCCGGCCAGCTGCTCGATGGCGGCCTGCTGCTGGCCGGTGGCGGCGGCCGCGTCTTCCGCGCGCTCCACGGCGGCCTGGGTGATGCCGCGGATGCGGGCCATCCCCTCGCGGATCGAGGCGAGCGCCGCCGCCTGCCGCTCCACGTCGCCGCTGATGCGCTCCACGAAGGCGACGGTCCGCTCGAGCCCGCTCACCACGATCCCCAGCGAGTGCCGCCCCGATTCGGCCACCTCGCCCACGCCGGCGATGCGGCCGCTCCCCGCGTGCAGCCGCTCGCGCACCTCGGCGATCGCCTCGGCGGTCTGCCGCACCACCCCCGCCACGTCCGCCGCCGAGCTCGACGACTGCGTGGCCAGGTCGCGCACCTCGCCGGCCACCACGGCGAAGCCGCGCCCCTGCTCGCCCGCGCGCGCGGCCTCGAT
>DASWMA010000700.1:0-8483 GCA_036399995.1 Longimicrobium sp.
GTGCCCATGGTGGCGTACATCATGGGCCCCGTTCCCGGCGCGCCCGGCGGCGCCGCCGCGCGGCCGCAGCTCAGCCAGCGCGACACCGCCTTCCAGCCGCCGGTGCTGGTGGTGCCGGTGGGCACCAGCGTGGACTTTCCCAACCGCGACCCCTTCTTCCACAACGTCTTCTCGTATTCGTCCACCAAGCGCTTCGACCTGGGGCGCTACCGGCGGGGCGAGAGCCGCACCGTGGTCTTCGACCGCCCCGGCGTGGTGAAGGTGTACTGCGAGATCCACCAGTGGATGCGCTCGGCGATCGTGGTGGTGGAGAACCCCTTCCACGTGCAGGTGGGCGCGGACGGGCGCTTCACCATCACCGGCGTGCCCGCCGGGCGCTACCGGCTGGCCGTGTGGGACTTCGACCGCGGGCAGCGGATCGTGCCGGTGACCGTTCCCGCCTCGGGCGCCACCCGCGTTTCCGTCGACCTCTGACCCGCCCCTTCCGCGTGCTCCGCACCCCCGCCGCCCTGGACCGCGTGCGCCACTCGTTCGGCGCCAAGCTGCTGCTGGCGCTGGCGGGAACGGTGGCGCTGCTGCTCCTGGTGACGCTGGCCACCGTCCGCGCGCAGACGCGGCGGCAGGTGGCGGTGGCGCTGCAGCGCTCGGTGCAGCAGTCGCGGCGCGTGTTCGCGCAGCAGGAGCGCGACGTGCGCGAGGGGCTGGCCAGCGACGCCAACCGCTGGATGCAGTCCAACCGCCTCCCCGCCGCGCTCGAAAGCGCGCTGGAGTCGGGCACGGTGGACACGCTGGTGGCGGCCATCGACTACGAGATCGGCCTGGCCCTGCGCCCCCCCGAGCTCACCCTGCAAGCCTACACTCACCCCGACGGCACCCCGCTGGTCTCGGCGCTCGGCCCGCGCATCCTGGGCGGGCCGGGCGCCGGCGTTCCCACCCCGCTGGTCGACTGGCTCGTGTCGTCCGACACCACCCTCGCCACCTTCGGCTACCACCTGGCCGAGCGGCGGCTCTTCGCCGTCTACACCACGGTGGTGGCCAACTCGTTCGGCACGTTTCTGGGCACCTTCACGCTGGGGACGGCGGTGACCGACTCGGCGGCGCGTGAGGCCGGCGAGGCGATCGGCGCCGAGGTGTGCTTCGTGGCCGAGGGGAGCTGCGTGGCCAGCACCGTGGCCCCGCGCGAGGAGGGGCTGCGCCGGGCGATGGTGGCGATGGCGGGCGCGGGCGCGCCGCGGCGGGTGAGCTGGCGGGGGCGGCGCTTTCTGCTGCGCGCCGACCCCGTGGCGGCCGGCGCGGGGATGCGCGACGTGTGGCGGGTGGTGGCGTTTCCGCTGGACGGCGTGCTGGGGCCGTTCGAGAGCATCCAGCGCGCGGCGGTGCTGGCCGGCCTGGGCGCGCTGGCGCTGGCGGTCCTCCTCTCCGTCCTCCTCTCGCGCGGGTTCGCGCGGCCGGTGCGCGCGCTGGTGGCCGCCACCGAGCGGGTGGCCGCGGGCGACTACGAGGTGCGGGTGGAGACGGTGAGCCGCGACGAGCTGGGGACGCTGGCCGGCGCCTTCAACGAGATGACGCACGGCCTGATGCTGAAGGAGCGCTACCGCGGCGTGCTCGACAAGGTGGTGTCGCGCGACATCGCCGACGAGCTGCTGAAGGGCGAGATCGTGCTGGGGGGCGAGACGAGGCGCGTGGCCACGCTGTTCGCCGACATCCGCGGCTTCACCGCCCTCACCGAGGGGATGGAGCCGCAGCGGGTGATCGCGCTGCTGAACGAGTTCATGGAGCGCGCCAGCGACGCGGTGCAGGCCGAGGGCGGTGTGGTGGACAAGTTCGTGGGCGACGAGCTGATGGGGGTGTTCGGCGCCCCCATCTCGCGCGGCGACGACGCCGACCGCGCGGTGCGCGCGGCGCTGCGCATCCGGCGCGAGGTGGAGGCGCTGAACCGCGACCGCGTGGCCCGCGGCGAGCCGGCGCTGGGCGTGGGGATCGGGATCAACAGCGGCGCGGCGGTCGCCGGCAACATGGGCTCGCCCGGGCGGCTCAACTACACCGTGCTGGGCGAGTCGGTGAACGTGGGCTCGCGCCTGTGCGACCAGGCCGCCGCGGGCGAGATCCTGGTGGTGGAGCCCTTCCTCTCCCAGCTCGCCACCGCCGTGGACGCGCAGCCGCTGGGCCCGCGCAGCTTCAAGGGGATCTCGGCCCCGCTGCAGGTCTACACCATCCGCGGCCTGCGCGAGACTCCCGCGGGAGACGGTGCGCCGACGGACGCGGCGTCAGCGGCGCCCGCGCGGACGGCATCCACCGCTGCGGCCGCCGGCGGCATCCTCCTGGCCGCCGGGCTGGCGCTGGGTGGAGCGGCGGCGCCGCTGGCCGCGCAGAACCTGCCGACCTTCGAAGAGCTGGGGATCGCGTGGTCGTCGCGCGACGGCTTCCTGCAGGTCACGCCGTCCGGCCGGATCGAGGTGGAGGGCTATCTCCCCGGCGACGTCCCGCGCGGGCTGGTGGAGGAGACGGACCCGTTCGCCAACCTGCGCGCCAGCCTGTTCGTGGACGTGTTCGCCGGCCGCGCGCTGTACGGCAGCGTGGAGCTGCGCGCCGACCGCGGCGAGGCGGCGGGCGACCGGCCGCTACGCGGGCGTATCGAGCAGGCGTACCTGCGCGTGACGCCGCTCCGGTCGGCCAACCTGTCGCTGCAGGCGGGGAAGTTCGTCTCGCCGTTCGGGGGGTGGCCGCAGCGGCACGCCTCGCTGGCGCAGGAGCCCTTCATCCAGCCGCCGCTGCCGTACGACTACCGCACGGTGGTTTCGTCCACGGCGATCCCCGGCCGCGCGGCGGGTTTTCTCACCTGGAAGGATCGCCCGGACGAGTTCCGCCACCTGGGCGCGCCACCGGTGTGGGCCGCGCCGTACCAGGTGGGGGCGATGGTGGCCGGGGGATGGAAGGCGTTCACCGCCCGCGCCGCGGTGATGAACAGCGCGCCCAGCTCCGAGCCGGAGGAGTGGAACGCGTTCGGCGCGGGGGAGCACGGGCCGTCGTACGTGGCGCACGTCGGACTCAGGGTGCTCCCCGAGCTGCGCCTGGGCGTTTCGTACGACCGCGGCAGCTACCTGCAGGACGAGACCACGCTGAGCCCGCTTCCCGCCGGTGTGCCGCGGTCGCACTACTTTCAGGAGCTGTGGGGCTTCGAGGCGACGTTCGCGCGCGGGCCGGTGGAGGCGCGGGGAGAGGTGCTGGTGGACACCTGGGACGTGCCAAACGTGGTGCCCGACTATCCGCGCGACGTGTCGTTCTACCTCGAGAGCAAGGTGAAGCTCACGCCGGGGCTGTTCGCCGCCGCGCGCTACAGCGGCATCCGCTTCGACCGCATCGACAACGGCAGCGGCGCGCAAGAGCGCTGGGACTACCCGGTCGACCGCCTGCAGCTCGCCGCCGGCTACCGCCTGGGCCGCTCGACCGAGCTGCGCGCCGAGTACATGCTCAACTGGACCGCCGCGCCGCCGCAGGGGCGCGACGACCTGTTCGCCGCGCGGTGGACGTGGAGCTTTTGACAGCCGATACCGCACCGACTCTAGGCCGGAGCTCTCCCTGCACCTAACCCCAGTCGGCACGCGGCATTGACAATGCCACGTAAGGACAATGGCGGTAGCGTTGAGGCGGTTCATTCCGTTGGTCCCATTGCGCTAGAGGCCGTCCATGACCCCAATTCCGCGTCCCGCCGATCCGCTCGAAGACTTCCTCTCCAGCGTTCCCGAGGGTTGGTCCACCTACGGGCTGGATCACCTCGCGTGCAAGTCCATCCTCGAAATTCTCTACGACAACAAGCTCACGCTCTTCCCCGGATACACCGATCACGGAATTCGCCACGTTTGCGAAGTCTTGAGATGGGTGGATTTCCTCATCGCGAAGCAGGTGCGGGCGCAGTCGGTGCTGGGTTCGACCGACCACGCGGTGCTGATCATGGCAGTCCTTCTGCACGATTTGGCCATGCACATCCAGCCCACCGGATTTATGGCGCTGATCTCGGGAGAGACGTCGCACGCGCCGGTCGAGTGGTTCAAGAAACACCGGAACGACCACCCTTGGAAGAAGGTGTGGGAAGACTTCTACGCGGACGCTAGGAAGTTCGACGACCGCAAGCTCACCGTGCTGTTCGGGAGCAAGGTCCAGGTTCGTCTCCCGCCGGCCGACGTGTCGAAGTGGGAAACACAGGACCGTCTCTTGGCGGGGGAGTTCATCCGCCGCCACCACGCGCGGCTGGCACACGAGATCGCCTTGCATGGCTTTCCGGGCATTCCACACAACGTCTTTCCCGGCCTAGTGCCGCGGATGCACGAACTGGCCGACCTTGCCGGCGTGGTAGCCCGAAGCCACGGGATGGGGTTGCGCGAGGTGCTGCCGTACCTGAAGACACGCCACGGTTCGTGGGCCACGCCCCAGAACGTGGCCGCCACTTACCTGATGGCGCTGCTGCGCGTCGCCGACTACCTCCAGCTACAGTCGGCCCGCGCACCGGTGATCCTCATGCACCTGCGCCAGCCGCTAGGGCCGGTTTCGCTGAACGAATGGGAGAAGCACGCGGCCGTGTCGTACGTGGGCGAACACGACGACGACCATGCCGCGATACACGTGCAGGTGACCCCCGGGGTGTCCCACCGCACGCTCCTCCAGTTGCTGGAGCTGTTCACCACAGTGCAGGCAGAGATGGACACCTCGTCCGCCGTGCTCCGCGAGATCTACGGCTCTCACGCCACTCGGCAGTACCGCGTTCTCGAACTCGCCAGAACGCGGCTGACGCACAACGCCGACGACCCGGAGTTCACCTCCGAACTTCCGTACGTACCCGTCCCGACGCGGTTCCGCAGCGAGGGAATCGACCTGCTGTACCAGCTGGTGAAGCCGCTGTACAACTACGATGTGACTCTGGCTGTGAGGGAACTGCTGCAGAACGCGGTCGACGCCGTCCGCGAGTTGGAGGCGCTCGTGGAAGACAGGCCGCAGTTGCGCCACGCGCTCCGTCAGGGGGACACGCGCTTCGAGGGTGACGTACGGGTGAGGCTCGCAACCGGCCCCGCGGGCCAGGTAACGCTCACGGTGGAAGACCGCGGTGTGGGGATGACGCCGCGGGTCGTCCGCGACTATTTTCTCACCATCGGCGTTTCGTACCGCTCCAGCGACGAGTGGGAGCGGCTGCACATGGACGAAGGGCGCGTCCCGCGCGTGTACCGCTCGGGGCGCTTCGGCGTGGGTGTGCTCGCCGCGTTCCTGCTGGGCGACATGATCGAGGTGACCACCCGCCACTGGGAATCGGAGCGCGGGGTGCGGTTTCGTGCCAGCATTCCCGATGACCTGATCGAACTGCAGTGGGTCGACGGCGTGCCGGTGGGAACCACCGTGTCGGTCATGCTGAACGAGAACGCCCTCCGCCCGCTCCGTCCGGTCGTCGACCCGGAGTGGAGCGGCTCGTCTTGGCGGGCTGAAGCCACTGCAGCCGAGTTCCTCGACTGGTATACAATGGAGTGGCCCAAGGTGGTGATGGAGGTAGACGATCGGCAGCTATCGTCCGGCCTCCGCTTCCCTCTGCCGGAGACCCGCCGGCGGCGCTGGCGGCGCTTTGAGTTCGACGGATATCCCGAGATCCAGTGGTCTTTTTCGGGAGGTGCGGTCGCTTGCAACGGAATCCTGGTGAATCGTAGCTCCAGACGGTTCCTGTATGAAACGCAAGCCTACGTCCTTTCTTGGCCGTCGCTCTCGGTGATCGATCCATCGGCCAGGCTGCGTCTCAACCTGCAGCGCACCGAAATCCAGTGGGAGGATGAGTTTCCCAGAGCGCTCGCGATCGAGATCGCTCGCGACATGCTGGCGTACGCACTCCTGCGAGGCCCCACCGCGCGGATGGATGGCGGCCGCACGCCGATCTTTGCATACGATGGCCTCCTGTCGCGTGGACAGCATTCGTTCCTTCAACTCGAAGAGGGATATGCGCTCTGGGATCCGGAGATCGTCTCCGCAGTAGGAGTGAACTCCCTGATCCTCAGCGACGACTCCTTCGGCTTCTCCTATCCCGGCCTGGCTCCGCGAACCGCGCATCGCTCTGGCGCGGATGCATGGGTCGACCCTCCTGAAAACCCGGCGCAGCGCGCGTTATCCGTACTTCGCACTGCAGCCATTGCGAACCATTTCGCCACGCTGCCGGGGATCTATACGAGCGCGAGCTTGGTGGTGGTTCGACGCGAAATTCGCGACTACGTGCTCCACTGGAGCGAGCAGAGCAAGGATTGGAAGCGCTCGCCCCCCGGCGCCTCGTTCGACGAACGCGAACTCGGAGACGGATGGTACCTGCTGAAAACGGTTCCCTGGATCCACCCGAGCTACGACCCCGCGGCTGCGATCGTCGGGGTCTCCGAAGGCTCGGGAGGCCGCGCACGGATTGCGCTCGCGGAGTTTGAGATCCGCGGGAGCTCGGACGGGGGGTTACTCCGCGATACGTGGCTCGACCTGATCGGAAACCGGCCGATCCCGTACGATCCTGAGCGGCGCAAGTCGGAGCTGGCGCATGCCTGGGAGGAGCTCGCCTACTACGTGGAGGCGTGGGAGAACGACCTCGACAAGCAAAGCGGCGGGTGATTGGCTTCCCGCCCCTACCACTACACGTCGACGGGAAACACGACGGCCCGGTGATCGCCACCGGGCCGTCGCTCGTTCCGCCTACCAGAAACCACCTCGCCGCCGCCGGCTCGATCCGCCAAGCAGCGCGCCCATCGGCCCGCGCGTGATCGTGGTCGCGACCGAACGGGTGACGGAGGATTTCATCACCGTCTCGAGCATCCCGCGATCTTCCTTGGGTGCCCTGCCCCGCCGTGGCTGTGGCGGCGGAGGAGGCGGCGGCGGAGGCGGCGCGTAGCCACCACCTCGGGGCGGCGGCGGGGCGTGCGTGTATCCGCCGGGGAGCGGCGGCGGCGCCTGCGTGTAGCCAGGCGGCGGCGGAGCGGGCGTACCGCCGTATCCCTGCGCGTAGCTCGGCATCGGCGGTGGCGGCGGGGCTCCGGGCTGCGGCGCGCCGGTGCCCGCGCCGTCGCCGGCGAAGCGCTGCTCCAGCATCTCCCGCGCGCTGTGGCGGTCGATGTCCACCGCGTACTCGCGCACCTGTTCCGACGCCGCGAGACGCTGCTGCAGCTCGTCGTCGGTCAGCGGGCCCATGCGGCTGGCGGGGGGGATCATCCGGGTGGCGAACGGCTGCGTGGGCACGCCGTTGGGCGCAAGCGTGCTCACCAGCGCCTCGCCGATCCCCAGCGTGGTCAGCGTCTCTTCCAGGTCGTACAGCTTGGTCTTGGGGAAGGTGCGCGCGGCGGCGCGGAGCGCCTTGTCGTCGTCCTCGGTGAACGCCCGCAGCGCGTGCTGCACGCGGTGGCCCAGCTGCCCCAGCACATCCTTCTGCACGTCGCGGGGGTTCTGGGTCACGAAGAACACGCCCACGCCCTTGGAGCGGATCAGCCGCACCGTCTGCTCGATCTGCTGCAGCAGCGTTTTGCTGGCGTTGTCGAACAGCAGGTGCGCCTCGTCGAAGAAGAAGACCAGCTTCGGCTTCTCCACGTCGCCCACCTCGGGGAGCTGGCCGTAGAGCCGCGCCAGCATCCACAGCATGAAGGTGCTGAACATGGCCGGCCGGTCCTGCACGTCGCGCAGCTCCAGGATCGAGATCAGCCCGCGGCCGTCGGGGGCGGTGCGCATCAGGTCGTTCAGGTCGAACTCGGGCTCGCCGAAGAACTCCTCGGCGCCCTGCGACTCGAGCTCCACCATCTCGCGCAGCAGCACGCCCACCGTCTGCTTGCTCATCCCGCCGTACTCCTTCAGCTCGGCCGCGCCGTCGCCGGCCAGCCAGCGCAGCACCGCCCGCAGGTCGCCGAAGTCCAGCAGCAGCAGCCCCTTGTCGTCGCAGTACTTGAAGACGAGGGTGAGCACGCTGGTCTGCGTCTCGTTCAGCCCCAGCACCTTGGCCAGCAGCAGCGGGCCGAAGGAGCTGACCGTGGCCCGGAGCTGCGCGCCCAGCTTGCCCGAGAGCGACAGGTACTCCACCGGGAAGCCGGCGGGGTGCCACCCGAACCCCGTCTCGGCCGCGCGCTGGCTCACGCGTTCGCTGGCCTCGCCCGGCGCGGCGATGCCGGAGAGGTCGCCCTTCACGTCGCTCACCAGCACGGGCACGCCGGCCGCGGAGAGCTGCTCGGCCAGCAGCTGCAGCGTCTTGGTCTTGCCCGTGCCGGTGGCGCCGGCGATCAGCCCGTGGCGGTTCACCATGCTCAGCGACAGGCGCACCAGCGGCTCGGGCGCGCACACGCCGCCGTGCACCACCGCGCCCAGCGTGACCGTGCCGGCGGCGGGAGGGAACGCCGCGCGGGCGGCATCGAGAACCTTGGGATCCATGAAGCTGCGGTCGGCCCAACGGCCTGGTTCGGGTCTGGTCGTCGCGCCCGGAACATCCGCGGATGGCGGGC
>DASWMA010000701.1:0-1888 GCA_036399995.1 Longimicrobium sp.
GCTTCGCGTGAACCTTCGCCCCTGTCGGACTTTCGCACCTTCGCACTTTCGGACTCTCGCACTTCCACCCAGCGCACCCGGTCGCCGGTGCGGTAGAGCCGCGCACCCACGGCAAACGGGTCGGCCACGAACGTCTCCGCCGTCAGCTCCGGCTGGTTCAGATAGCCCAGCGCCAGCCCCGCGCCGCCCGCGTACAGCTCGCCGGCCACGCCCACCGGCGCCGGCTGCATCGCGTCGTCCAGCACGCGCACGTACGTATTGGCGACCGGCCGGCCGATGGGGATGCCGGCACCCTCCGGCGGCGCCTCGTCGACACGGTGGCAGCAGGTGAAGGTGGTGTTCTCCGTGGGCCCGTAGCCGTTGATGAGCGCCGTCTCCGGCAGTTCCGCCAGGACGCGGCGCACGTGGGGAACGGAGAGCACGTCGCCGCCCGCCAGCAGCTGGCGCACGCCGCGCAGGATCTCGATGCGCTCCTCCACCACCAGGTGGAAGAGGCCCGCCGTCAGCCAGAGGATGGTGACACCGTGCTCGGCCAGTGCCCGCCCGATGCTCTCCACGGACGGCTGTTCGGGGGGATGGATGGCGAGGCGCGCGCCGTTCAGCAGCGGCCCCCACAGCTCCAGCGTGGCCGCGTCGAACGAGGCGGGCGCCAGCTGCAGGAAGACGTCGGAGGGGTGGATGGAAACGAAGTCCTGCCCGCGCACCAGGCGCACGATGGCCCGGTGCGGCACCTCCACGCCCTTGGGCCGCCCGGTGGAGCCGGAGGTGTACATCACGTACGCCGCCGACTCGGGGCCCGTCCCCGCGGCGAGCGCCTCCGCCGGCTCCGACGCGATTCTCCCCGCGTCGGCATCCACGCGGACCACGCGGGCGGCGTGGGACGGCAGGCGGTCCGCCAGGGCCGACTCCGTCACCAGCACGGGAACGGCGGTGTCGGCCAGCATGAAGGCCAGCCGCTCCGCTGGATACCCCGGGTCCAGAGGCACGTACGCGCCGCCCGCCTTGAGCGCTGCCAGCGTGGCGACGACCATCTCCGGTCCGCGCTCCAGGCAGACCCCCACCCGTGCGTTCGGGCCGACGCCGAGCCCACGGAGGTGGTGGGCAAGGCGGTTGGCGCGCTTGTCCAGCTCCGCGTACGTGAGCGACGCCTCCTCGAAGACGACGGCCACCGCCTCCGGCGTGCGCGCCGCCTGCACCTGGAACAGCTCGTGGACGCACCGGTCCGCGGGGTACTCCGCGTCCGTGCGGCTCCACGCCTCCACGACCATGCGGCGCTCCGCCTCCGGCAGCACGTCGATGCTCTGGGTCGCCCGCCCGGGAGCGGTCTCCAGCGCCTCGACCAGCCCCGCGAGCGCCGTGTGCATCATCCGGCACACCCGCTCCGCGTCGCCCGGGGCCGCCACCTGCGCCAGCACCAGGAAATCCTCCCCCAGGTCGTTCACCGAGAGCGTCACGGGGTAGTTCGTCCGCTCCTGCAGGCTGACGCCCCGCACGCCCTCTCCCGCCTGCCCCGCCTGCTGCGAACCGCCCCTCGCGCCGCTGTAGCGGTAGTTCAGCAGCGAGGTGAACAGCGGCGCGGGTGCCGCCACGCCGCTGCAGCGCTGCGCCAGCGACAGGGAGGCGTGCTCGTGCCGCAGCAGGTCGGCCAGCAGCGCGTGCGTACGCCGCACCGCCGCCTCGGCCTCTTCCTCTCCCACGCCGATCCGCACCGGCAGCGTGTTGATGAAGGGGCCCATCACCCGGTCCGACCCCTCGCCGCCCTGCATGCGGCCGAAGAGCACCGTCCCGAAGACTACGTCCCGCCGGCCGCTCAGCCGCGCCAGCACCTGCGCCCACGCCAGGTGGCACAGGCTCGCCGCGCTCACCCCCAGCGCCCGCGCGCAGCGAC
>DASWMA010000702.1:0-3796 GCA_036399995.1 Longimicrobium sp.
AGCTCGCCCGGGACCCCCGCCGGCTGCGGCCTCCCGAGCCCGTCGCAGACGTACAGGCGCACGTTCCCCAGGGGGCGGCCGATCGGGTGCCCGTACACGATCCCGTCCGCCGGCACCGGGTGCGTGGAGGCCAGGATCGTCCCCTCGGTGGGGCCGTACAGGACGTGCGTCTCCGCCCCGGGGAGCGCCTCCCGCATCTCCGCCAGCAGGTCGGCCGGCACCCGGTCGCCCCCCACGAAGGCGCGCCGCAGCCGGCCCAGCCGGGGCGTCTCGCGCTCCGCCTGCACCACCTGCCGCATCAGCGCGGGAACGGCGTGCACCAGCGTGGCGTCGGCGATCTCCTCCAGCAGCGCGGGCACGTCCATCACCCGCTCGCGCTCCACCAGGCGCACCGCGGCCCCCGAGGTGAGCGGGAGCAGCGCCTCGAAGAGCCAGATGTCGAAGGCGTACGACGCCAGCGCCGGCATCACGTCGCCCTGGCCGACGCCGAACGCCGCGCGCGTGGCGGCCAGCAGGTTCGACAGCGAGCCGTGCTGCACCAGCACCCCCTTGGGCGTCCCGGTGCTCCCGGAGGTGTAGATCACGTAGGCCAGGTGGCCGGGCCGTGCGCCGCGCTCCGGGTTCTCCGCGAGCTCCGCCGCGATCCGCTCCCCGTCGCCGTCCACGCTCACCACCGCGACCCCGCCGCCGGCGGGGAGCGCCGCGCGCAGCGACTCCTGCGTCACCAGCACGGGCACGGCGGCGTCGGCCAGCATGAACGCAAGCCGCTCCGCGGGATAGGCGGGGTCCAGCGGGACGTACGCACCGCCGGCCTTCAGCACGGCCAGGACGGAGACGACCATCTCCGGCCCCCGCTCCAGGCAGAGCGCGACCCGCGTCTCCGGCCCCACGCCGAGGCCGGCGAGATGGTGCGCCAGCCGGTTGGCGCGCTCGTTCAGCTCGCCGCAGGTGAGCGATTCCTCCCGGAAGCGCACGGCCACCGCGCCCGGCGTGCGCGCCGCCTGCTCCTCGAACAGCTCGTGGACGCACCGGTCCGCCGGAAACCCGGCCGCCGTCCGGTTCCAGGCATCCACCACCAGGCCGCGCTCTTCCGCCGAGAGGAGGTCCAGCTCCGAGAGCCGCGCCTCCGGCCGGGCCGCGGCCTGCTCCAGCACCCGCGCCAGGTGGCCGAGCATCCGCTCGATCGTGCCGCGCTCGAAGAGGTCGGTGCTGTAGCTCAGCCCGCCACGCAGCCCCTGCGGGGTCGCCGCGAGGCCCAGGGAGAGATCGAACTTGGCGCTCGCGTGCTCCGCTCCCACTCCGCTCACCTTCAGCCGCGGAAGAGCGCCTCCCTGGCCGTCTGCGTTCTGCAGCGCGAACATCACCTGGAAGAGCGGCGAGTGGGTCAGGGTGCGCTCCGGCTGCAGCTCGGCCACCAGCTTCTCGAAAGGCACCTCCTGGTGCTCGTACGCGCCCAGCGTCGCCTCGCGCACCCGCCCCAGCACCTCGCGGAAGCTCGGGTCTCCCGAGAGGTCGGTGCGCAGCACCAGGGTGTTGACGAAGAAGCCGATCAGCCCCTCCACCTCCCCGCGCGTGCGCCCGGCGGTCGGGCTCCCCACCACCACGTCGTCGCTCCCGGCGTACCTGCCCAGCAGCACCTGGAAGGCGCCCAGCACCGTCATGTACAGCGTGGCGCCCTCGCTCCGCCCCAGCGCCTGCAGCCGCTCCAGCAGCTCCGGAGAGAGCTCCACGGGGACCGTGGCGCCCCGGAACGTCTGCACCGCCGGGCGCGGATGGTCCGTCGGCAGCTCCAGCAGCTCCGGCGCTCCCGCCAGCCGCTCCCGCCAGTAGGAGAGCTGCCGGTCCAGGGCCTCGCCCGCCAGCTGCTCGCGCTGCCACACCGCGTAGTCGGCGTACTGCACCGCCAGCTCCGGCAGCGGCGACTCCCGCCCCTCGCGGTACGCCTCGTAGAGCGCCGACAGCTCGCGGAAGAGCACCCCCGTGCTCCACCCGTCGCTCACGACGTGGTGCATCGAGAGGAGCAGCACGTGGTCTTCTTCGCCCAACCGCAGCAGCGCCGCACGGAAGAGCGGCCCCGCGGCGAGGTCGAACGGCCGTGCCGCCTCCTCGCCCGCGCGCCGCACGACCGCCGCCTCGCGATCCGCCTCGCCCAACCCCGACAGGTCCTCCACCGGCAGGACGAAGGCGCCGAAGGGCGCGATCACCTGCACCGGCGAGCCGTCCACCTCGGCGAAGACGGTCCGCAGCGCCTCGTGGCGCCGGACGATCTCGCCCAGGCTCCGCTCCAGCGCCGCCTCGTCCAGCGCACCCTCCAGGCGCCGTGCCACGGACATGTTGTAGACGGTGTTTCCCGGCTCCAGCTGGTCGATGAACCAGAGCCGCTCCTGCGCGAACGACAGCGGCAGCGCTCCCGTGCGCTCCACCGGCACCACGGCGGGGAGTGCGGGCGCCCCCGCGCGGCGCATCTCCTCCACGCGCCCGGCCAGCTCCGCCACCGTGGGCCCCTCGAAGAGCGCCCGCAGCGGCAGCTCGATGGCGAATACGTCCCGGACTCGCGAGATGACCCGCGTGGCCAGCAGCGAGTGCCCGCCCAGCTCGAAGAAGCTGTCCTCCACCCCCACCCGCTCCAGCCGCAGCACCTCGGCCCAGATCCCCGCCAGCACCTCCTCCACGGGGGTGCGCGGCGCCACGTACGTCTCCTCCGCCGACGCGAGCTCCGGCGCCGGCAGCGCCTTGCGGTCCAGCTTGCCGTTGGGCGTCAGCGGGAGCGCGTCCAGGAAGACGAACGCGGACGGGAGCATGTACTCCGGCAGGCTCCGCCGCACGTGCGCGCGCAGCGCCTCCGCCTCCGCTCCACCCACGACGTACGCCACCAGCCGCTGCTCGCCCGCATCCGCGCGCGCGACGACCGTGCAGTCCCTGACGCCGGCCGCCTGGCGCAGCACCGCCTCGATCTCGCCCAGCTCGATGCGGAAGCCGCGCACCTTCACCTGGAAGTCGAGCCGCCCCAGGTATTCGATGGCGCCGTCCGCCCGCCACCGCGCACGGTCGCCCGTGCGGTACAGCCGCGTGCCGCGTTCGGTCGAGAAAGGATCGGGGATGAAGCGCTCCGCGGTCATCGCGGCGCGGCCCTGGTAGCCGCGCGCCACCTGCACCCCGCCGATGTACAGCTCGCCGGGGGTGCCGATGGGAACGGGCTTGAGCGCGGCGTCCAGCACGTAGAGCGCGGTGTTCCACACCGGCCGGCCGATCGGCACCACGCCGCCCGCGTCCTCACGGGCGCAGGTCCAGCAGCTCACGTCCACGGCCGCCTCGGTGGGGCCGTACAGGTTGGTGAGCACCACCGGGCCGGCGAACCGGTCGTAGAAGCGCCGCACCAGCGCCGCCGGCAGCGCCTCGCCGCTGCACACGACGTTGCGGAGCGAGGCGCAGCGGCCGGCCTCCACCGTCTCCACGAACGGCTGCAGCATGGAGGGAACGAAGTGCAGCGTGGTCACGCCCTCGCCCTCGATGATGTCGCGCAGGTAGGCGGGGTCGCGGTGCCCGTCCGGGCGCGCCATCACCAGCCGCGCGCCCTGCTGCAGGGGCCAGAAGAACTCCCACACCGACACGTCGAAGCCGAACGGCGTCTTCTGCAGCACCACGTCGTCCGCGCCTAGTAGTTCGCCACCGTGATTATGATGGATAGAGCCGCTTCAACCGCTCTCGGGCGTGCGGGGTGGTAAAGCGCCAGGTCACGGTGGCGTTCGCTTGATTGCGCTGCGTCTCCCATGCATCGACCTCTCGCTGAACCGTT
>DASWMA010000703.1:0-4679 GCA_036399995.1 Longimicrobium sp.
GAGCGGCTGGCGGGCGCGCCGGCGCTGCTGGAGCTGCCGACGGACCGGCCCCGGCCGCCGGTGCAGTCGCACCGCGGCGCGCGGGAGAGGTTCGACCTGCCGCGCGCGCTGCTCGACCGTCTCCAGGCGCTGGGCCGCGGCGAGGGCGCCACGCTGTACATGGTGATGCTGTCTGCCTTCCAGCTGCTGCTGTCCAAGTACAGCGGGAGCGAGGACGTCGTCGTGGGCAGCCCCATCGCCGGTCGCACGCGGCGCGAGGTGGAGGAGCTGATCGGCTTCTTCGCCAACACGCTGGTGCTGCGCACCGACCTCTCGGCCGACCCCACCTTCCGCGAGCTGCTGGGGCGCGTGCGCGAGGTGACGCTGGGCGCGTACGAGCACCAGGAGGTGCCGTTCGAGCGGCTGGTGGCCGAGCTGCGGCCCGAGCGCTCGCTGAGCCACGCGCCGCTCTTCCAGGTGATCTTCGCGCTGCAGAACGTCGACCGCTCCGGCCTCGACCTCGCGGGGCTGCGCATGGAGGCGGTGTTCGCGGAGGTGGAGACCACCCGGTTCGACCTGGGGCTCACCGCCGTCTCACACGAAGGCGGCATCCGCGGCGCGCTGGAGTACAGCACCGACCTCTTCGACCGCGCCACCGTCCGGCGGATGCTGGGGCACCTGGAGCGGGTGCTGGAGCAGGTCGCCGCCGACGCGGACGTGCGGCTCTCGCGGCTGCAGCTGCTCTCGGCGGAAGAGCGCGGCCTGGTGGTGGATGCCTGGAACCGCACGGAGCGCGGAACCTCCGCCTCGCCGGCGCCCGCGCTCTTCGCCGAGTGGGCGCGCCGCGCTCCGGAGGCCACGGCCCTCCTGTATGGCGGGGAAGCCGTGACCTATGGCGCGGTGGACCGGCGCGCGGCGGTCCTCGCCCAGCACCTGCGCGACCTGGGGGTCGGGCCCGAGACTCCGGTCGGCCTCTGCATGGAGCGCACGCCCGAGCTGCTGGTGGGCGTGCTCGGGATCTGGAAGGCGGGCGGCGCCTACGTCCCCCTGGATCCAGGCTACCCGGCGGAGCGGCTGGGATGGATCATCGCCGACGCGGCGCTACCGGTGGTGGTCGCCACGCAGGGCACGGCCGCAGTGCTGCCGGAGCACGGAGCCACCCTCGTGCGGGTGGACGGGCTTCCGGAGACGGCGGCGGAGGCGGCGCCGGAGGTGCCCGCGTCCGACGCGGGGCTGGCGTACGTGATCTACACGTCGGGGAGCACGGGCCGCCCCAAGGGGGTGCTGGTGCAGCACGGCTCGCTGTCGAACCTGCTGTCCGCCACGCGCGACGCGTTCGGCGTCGCCCCGGGCGACGTGATGCCGGCGCTGGCCTCGTACGCCTTCGACATCTGGCTCTTCGAGGCGCTGCTGCCGCTCACCTCGGGGGCCGCGGTGCGCCTGGTGGAGCGCGAACGGGTGCTGGACGTGGCCGCCCTTGTGGAGGAGATCGCGGACGCCACGCTCGTGCACGCCGTCCCCGCGCTGATGCGGCAGCTGGTGCAGGCGGAGCGCGAGACGCCCCGGCTGGGCCGGCTGCGGCGCGCGTTCGTGGGCGGCGACCAGGTCGCGGCCGACCTGCTGGCGGAGATGCGTGCGGCGCTCCCCGGCGCGGAGACGCACGTCCTCTACGGCCCCACCGAGGGGACGATCCTGGCCTCCACGCACCCGGTGCCGGCGGACGGGATCGTGGAAGGGAACCCGATCGGCCGCCCGCTGGGGAACGTGCGCCTGTACGTCTGCGATGCGTTCGGGAACGCGCAGCCTGCGGGCGTTCCGGGCGAGCTCCTGATCGGCGGGGCGGGGGTGGCGCGCGGCTACCTGGGGCGCGCGGCGATGACGGCGGAGCGCTTCGTCCCCGATCCGTTCTCGACGGAAAGCGGCGCACGGCTGTACCGCACCGGCGACCGGGCGCGCTGGCGGGCGGACGGGACGCTGGAGTTCCTGGGCCGCCTGGACGGGCAGGTGAAGGTCCGGGGCTTCCGCATCGAGCCGGGGGAGATCGAGGCCGTAATGCGGAGCCACGAGAGCGTCACCGACTGCGTGGTGGTGGCGCGCGAGGACGTGCCAGGCGACCGGCGGCTGGTGGCGTACGTGGTCGGCGCCGTGGAGGCGGACGAGCTGCGGGAGCACCTGCGGGGGAGCCTGCCGGAGTACATGGTGCCGGCGGCGTTCGTGGCGCTGGACGCGCTGCCGCTGACCCCGAACGGGAAGCTGGACCGCAAGGCGCTGCCGGCGCCGGAGTACGTGGCCGAGGCGAACCTGTACGTGGCGCCGCGGACGCCCCTGGAAGAGGTGCTGGCGGACATCTGGGCCGAGGTGCTGGGCGTGCAGCGGGTGGGCGTGCACGACAGCTTCTTCGAGCTGGGCGGCCACTCGCTGCTGATCATGCGCCTGCTGGCCCGCATCCAGGACACGCTCGACCTGCGGATCTCCATCCGCACCGTGTTCTCCATGCCGACCCTCGAAGCCATGGCGGCGGAGATCGAGCGCAGGATCTACGAAGACGTCGCCGACATGTCCGAAGACGAGGCCGATCGGCTGGTCGCGTCCAACCCCATTGCAGGAACCTGAGATGTCCTCGGATAAGAGGGTCGACTCTCCGCGCCCGGAGCTTTCTCCCGCCGCGCGCGCGCTCGTCCAGGCGAGGCTCAAGGGCCGCGTCCGCTCGTTCAGCATCGTGCCCCGCGCCCATCGCGACGTCGCTCCGCTCTCCTTCGCGCAGGAGCGGCTCTGGTTCCTGGACCGCCTGGAGCCGGGGAGCACCACGTACAACATGCCCTGGCCGCTCCGGCTGCGGGGAACGACGGACACGGGGGCGCTGGAGCGGAGCTTGGGCGAGATCGTCCGGCGCCACGAGTCGCTGCGGACCGTCTTCCGCGAGGAGGACGGCTCTCCGGTGCAGGTGGTCGTGCCCTTCGCCGGCTTTACGCTCGCGGCCGACGACCTGTCCCGGTTGCCCGAGGCGGAGCGGGAGGCCGAGATGCGGCGCCGCGTCACGGACGAGGCGGCACGGCCGTTCGACCTCGCCGCGGGGCCGCTCTTCCGGGCGTCGCTGCTGCGGCTGGGTGACGACGACCACGTGCTGCTGCTTTCCATGCACCACATCGTCAGCGACGAGTGGAGCATGGGGGTGCTCTCCCGCGAGCTCTCCGCGCTGTACGAGGCGTACCGCGAGGGGCGGGAGTCTCCGTTGCCGGAGCTGGCGGTGCAGTACGCCGACTACGCCGCCTGGCAGCGCGAGCAGCTGGAGGGCGAGGCGCTGGACCGGCAACTCGGCTACTGGCGGGAGCGGCTGGCGGACGCACCCGCGCTGCTGGAGCTGCCCACGGACCATCCCCGCCCGGCGGTGCAGACGTTCCGGGGGGCGAACGAGCGCGTCGAGCTCCCGGCGGAGGTGCTGGAGAGGCTGCGCGCGCTGGCCCGGCAGGAGGGCGCGACGCTGTACATGGTTGCGCTGGCCGCCTTCCAGGCGCTGCTGTCCCGGTACAGCGGCAGCGACGACGTGGTGGTGGGCAGCCCGATCGCCGGGCGCGGGCGAAGCGAGGTGGAGGGGCTGATCGGCTTCTTCGTCAACACGCTGGTGCTGCGGACCGACGTGTCCGGCGACCCGAGCTTCCGTGCGCTGCTGGGCCGGGTGCGTGAGGTGACGCTTGGGGCGTACGAGCACCAGGAAGTGCCCTTCGAGAAGCTGGTGGCGGAGCTTCAGCCGGAGCGCTCGCTGAGCCACGCGCCGCTCTTCCAGGTGTCGTTCACGCTGCGGGACACCCAGGACGCGGCCAGTGTCCTGGCGGAGCTGAGCACCGAACGCGTCGACGCGGGTTTCGCCAGCGCCAAGTTCGACCTGTCGCTGACCGTCGCGGCGACGCAGGGTGGCCTGCGCTGCGGGCTGTCCTACGCCACGGACCTGTTCGACCGCGGCACCGTCGAGCGGATGCTCGGCCACCTGGCGCGGGTGCTGGAGCAGGTCGCCGCGGATGCGGACGTGCGGCTTTCGCAACTGGAGCTGCTCGGCGAGGCGGAGCGCGCGCTCGTGCTGCAGTCCTGGAACCGGACGGCGGCCAAGGTTCCCGCCGACCTCTGCATCCACCAGCTCTTCGAGGCGCAGGCGGATCGCACGCCGGGGGCGGTGGCCGTGCGCTTCGAGGAGGCGTCGCTCACCTACGCGGAGCTGAACGCCCGCGCCAACCAGCTCGCCCACCACCTGCGCGGCCACGGCGTGGGCCCCGAGGTGCGGGTGGGGGTCTGCCTCGAGCGGAGCCTGGAGATGGTGGTCTCGCTCCTGGCGGTGCTGAAGGCCGGGGGCGCGTACGTGCCGCTGGACCCGGGCCTGCCGCCCGAGCGGCTGGCGTACATGCTGGACGACAGCGACGTGCCGCTGGTGCTGGCGCAGGCTGCCCTGCGCGACGCCGTTCCGGCGCGCGAAGGCGTGGGGGTGCTGGCGGTGGACGAGCTGGCGGAGCGGCCGGCGGCGGAGCCGGCGGAGAACCCGGCGGCCACGACGACGCCGGCCAACGTGGCGTACGTCATCTACACCTCCGGTTCCACCGGCCGCCCCAAGGGGGTGATGAACCAGCACCGGGGCGTGGTGAACCGCCTGGTGTGGATGCAGGCGCACTTCCGTCTGGGCGCGGACGACGTGGTGCTGCAGAAGACGCCGT
>DASWMA010000704.1:0-13507 GCA_036399995.1 Longimicrobium sp.
CGCCCTCCACGTCGAGCGCGCCCTTCAGGTACGCCTCGCCGATGTCCATCAGGCTCATCCGGCGCAGCGCCGTGAGCGCCGACCGGTCGTTCACCACCAGCGTGAACGCGGGGTCGGCGTGGCCGAAGGTGTGCTGCGGCCCGCCGGGCACGCGCACGCCGAAGGGCACGCGCTCGCCGCCGCCGAAGTACTGCTCGTAGCGCCTGTCCAGCAACTGCACCAGACTGCCGAACGTCCGGTCCATCGCTCGCGCCTCCTGTGGGGTGGTGCTTCCCGAGCGTCGGAAGAACGCTCGCCGTTCAAGGAACCTCCAGCGGCCGGGGAGGCCGCGCCCTTCCCACTCCCGTACCTGCGTACCTCCGTACCTCGAACCGCGAACTGCGTCCTGGGCGTGTTCGGCGCTGGGGCGCCAAACCGGGCTGCGCGCGCGGTAGGCAACGATACCGCCGTTGCCAACCGCGCCGGGCCAGCGGCGGCGCCCGGCCTCGTCACGGCCGCGAGATGACGGTGCGCGCGCCGCCGCCGTCCCGGCCCTCCGGGCGCGCATCCCTCACGCACGCGCTCTCGGCCGTCACCCACGTTGGAGCAGTTTGGGCGGCCGGGGCCAGACTGGCACAACTTGCAACCTTCACCGGGCCGCTGACAAGGCCCTCACCCCAGCTCACGCCAGTCGTCGCCTTGCATGCGCCCCCCTTCCGCCGTGCATGGACGAATCAAACCGCGCCGGATAACCTCCCGGCGCGGCGATGGATATCTGCCTCCTGACGATCCGTGCGGCGCGGTTACTCGCCGCCTCCGCAACTGCTTCCGCAACTCGACCCACAGCTGGATCCGGCATCGCCGCACCCCGCGTCGGAGCCCCCGTCCGAGCCCCCGCCGCCAGAGTCGCACCCCGGATCGGAGCCGCCGTCCCAGCCCCCGCTGCCAGGGTCGCACCCCGGATCCGTGCTCCCGTCTGCGCCGGAGGCGTACACGCCGCCCGGGTCGACGTACATCGCGTCCGAGCCGTTCTCCGGTTGGCGCGCCCGCGGGTCGGTGCGGGTCGCCGCGGCATGCACCGGTGAATCCGGGACGGTGCGGTAGATGAGCCACGCCAGCAACGCCACCGCCCCAAAGATCACCACCGTCGCCACCGTCTCGGCCTGGGTCGTGCCGAAGCACCCGGCCGCCAGCACGCCGCCCGCCAGCAGCACGGCCACCGTCCCGCCGCGCGACCTCCGCAGGGGGCGGATGCGCGGCCTCGCCGCCGGCGCGGCGCCAGGCGCGGAGCCCGGACGCGGCCAGATGTCGGCCGGTGGATCTTCCCCGAAGGCGGCGTGGTAGCTCTCCAGCGTGCGGAGGTACCAGCCGGCGAACTTCCCCTCTTCCTCCGCGCCGCCGCGAGTGGGCTCGTGGTGCAGCGGACGGCGCAGCACGCGGCCGCACAACTCGTCCCAGTAGCTGCGCGTGTACGTCAGGTGCAGGTGCCACGCTTCATCCACCTGCTTCGACGGGGTGACCGGGTGCCCGGCGGTGGCGGCCAGGTACACGAAGCGCAGGTACTCGCGCACCACGCGCCGGGCGTGCTCGCGCGTCCACCCTCGCTCGGTGGCGAGGCGGGCCGAGAAGGGGAAGACGACGCCGGGCTCGTCCGGCGTGAATGCCTGGAGACGAGCCCGGAGGTCAGGGTCTGCCGTGTAGCTGCTGTGTTCGATCGTGCCCATGCACGTCCCATCGCGGGTGGCTGCGTGGCCGCCGCGCGGCAGGCGGCCGGGAGCACGCATCCATACGACGGCCGGCGCGGGGCGATTCAGCCGCCCCGCACCGGCCGTGTAACGGCGTGTCACGAATGCGTCACGAGCCGCCCAGCGCGCGGTTCAGCGCGTCGGCCAGGCGGTAGCCGGCCAGTGCCAGCCGGGGCTGCGCCTCGGCCCACACCACGTCGTTGTAGCGATCGGGCGCGGGCTGGCCGCGCACCAGCCACGCGGGGTACGCGCGCCGCTGGGCCAGCCGCACCCCTTCCTTCGACCACGTCTCGAACTGGCCGGGGATCAGCCGCGTGCGCGCCCACGACGGCCGGTAGCGCGTTTCCAGCCGCCCGGCGATGCCGCCCACGTACACCGTCTCGTCACCCGCAACGATTCGCGGCGCGTTGTAACCGACGATCGCGTCCCAGAAGGCGTGCAGGTTGTTGCGCGGGTACAGGCCGCCCAGCAGGAAGAGGTTGCCGCCGCGGTCGCCCGCCGTGTCCTGCGGCGTGATGCGCGCGCTGTTGTGCAGCGGCTGGTGCGCGTCGCCCACCAGGTGCAGCACCCAGGCGAGCGCCACCGCCCGCGCCGAGTCGGTCGCCTGCGCGTCGCCCACGGTGCGCACCAGCCCGGGAAGCTGGTTCAGCAGCTGCCCGTCGGTTCGATCCGCCCGGTCTACGATGGGGCCGCCGGGGGTGCGCTGCTCCCAGAAGAAGTTGACGTAGTGCCAGTCGCTGTGCGCGTACCGGTTGCCCACGTGGCTGCGGCTGCGGATCTCGTCGGGCCACACCGCCGCCATCACGAACAGCTCGCGCCCGCGGTCGCCGCCGCCCACCCAGGCCGGCACCAGCGCCTGCAGGCCGGTGTTGGCGGGCGCGGCCATCAGCAGCCGCACGGCGTTGGCCCGCGCCTGCGGCGTCATGTTGTCCCACGCGATGCGCGCCACCACGCGGTGCCCCAGCTCGTCCCACGCGTGGGCGGGCCGGCTCGTCATCCCCACCGCCAGCAGCGCGGCGGCGGCCACACGTCCCAGCTTCATCGTTCGTCCCCGGTCATGGAGTCCACGTCTGTCCCAGGCGCGCAATGTATGCCGGGCAAACGACTTCCGCGACGGGCAGCAGAACGTGCCGAGCGCCTGCATCACGGGCGTGTCCCCCCGCTGGCCGCTTCCACGCGAAACTGAACAGAGTGGTTGACGCGGACCATCGGATCTTGCATCGTAGAGATCATCAGCGAACCCGAACCATCGCTCAGCCCCGGCACCCGACGATGACGCAGATCCCCGACGAAGCCGACCAGTCCGCCGTGCCGAACTGGGTCGCCCGCATGCGGGCCGACGGCTACACCGTCCGCATCGGAACGGACCCGACCCCGCTCCCGATCGAGCCGGAGATCCATTTCGGCCCTCCGTACGAGGTCGACAACGGCCTTCGCGGGCGGCCGACCACCATCGTTCAGAAGCTCTGGAACGCCCGGCGGTTCTTCAAGCGCCGCACCGCCCATCCCTGACCGATGCCCCTCTTCCTCGACGCGTGTGCGCTGGCGAAGCGATACCTGCCGGAGCACGGAAGCAGACGGGTGAAAGACATCATCGGCCGCTTCGATGGATGGGCGGCTTCGTCGTCTCCAGCTTCATCGAGCTGGAGGTTCTCGGCGCGCTCGCACGGTATGCACGCGAACATCCGAATTATTCCGCGCAACTGCTGCAGAGGCATCCCGCGGTCGTCGACCGGTTCCGCAAGGAGCTCTCGAGATCCGCGTTCACGATCATCAGCGTCGACGACGATGTCGTGGAGCGGGCATCGGATCTTCTGCGGCAACATCCCGAGTACGCGATCCACGCTGGCGACGCGGTGCACCTTGTGACGGCGCTCGCCGCCCGTGCCCGGATGAAAGCAGAGGAGGTGCTGGTGTTCGTGACCGCAGACCGCGGCCTGGAAGCCGCCGCGCAGGCGGAAGGGCTGGCGACGCTGAACCCGATGTGGCAGGGGATCGAAACACTCCGAACGATCCCGGGCCTCTTCCCATTGTAGGCAGGTGGCAAGACCGGAAAGCGGGAGCGACGCCGCCGAGCCGCTTGACACGCCGCTCGCGCGGCGCAAACGTCGGATCGAGCCCGTGAACCGCTATCCCAGGCCCGTGTACATGATCCGCATCGCCTGCACCTGTTGTTGGTTCGCCAGTCTCGCCCGTGGCGAGGCCGGTGCGGTGCGCGTGCGCGGCGGTGCGCCCGGCGGTTGAGCGGCGCGAGCCGGCGGAACGCCCGCGGCCCCGGTCTGCCTCTGCGCAGCCGGGGCCGTTTTCGATTTCCAGGAGACGGGATGTCACGGATCCCCGAATCGATCGACCGCCATCCGCACCCGCGACGCCGGAAACGCCAGCGAAAACCGCCCGGCGCATGCACGCCGGGCGGCTCCAGGAGGGACGCGTCCCCGCTGCGGAATCAGCAGTTCGGGAAGAGCACGGCCTGTCCGCCCTCCCACCCGCAGCTCGCCGGGCAGGTCAGGTAGACGGTCTCGCCGTCGTCGCACCCTGCCCGGCCGGGGCAGGTGAACTGGCACGACGGGGCGCAGCTCCCGGCGCAGGTGTTCTCGCGCGTCTGGCAGGGGCACCCGGCGAAGTCGCCGGTCGAGGTGTCGTACGGGTCGTGCCCACGCACGGTGCCGCGGCCGGCCGTACGCTGCTCGGGCTGGAAGGTCTCGACCTGGAGCTGGTCCAGCTCCAGGCGGAGCTTGCGGGGGTTCGCCATCTGTCCTCCCTGGTTGGTGGATGTGCCCGGCCGCTGCTTCGGGCGACCGGGATAACGCCGGCAAGATGCACCCGCCCCGCCGGCCCGCTCGAACAACTACGGGCAGCCGGGGCTCCGGTGCGGCTCACGCTGTACGGCTGTTCATCCAGAATGCTCTGCCCGGAGGGTTGGCGCAATCCGTTTGCCGATCGTTTCTGATACTCCACCCGACCACATCGCGGAACCATGGCTTGACACCGCCGCCGCGCGGCGCGAACGTCGAAACGAGCCCGTGAACCGCACCCCATCGGCCGTGTACATGATCCGCATCGCCTGCACCTGTTGTCGGCTCGCCTGTCTCGCCCGTGGCGAGGCCGGTGCGGTGCGCGTGCGCGGCGGTGCGCCCGGCGGTTGAGCGGCGCGAGCCGGCGGAACGTCCGCGGCCCCGGTCTGCCTCTGCGCAGCCGGGGCCGTTTTCATTTTCCAGGAGACGGGATGTCACGGATCGACGAATCGATCGGCCGCACCCCCACCGTGCGGCTGGAGCGGGTGGTGGAGCCCGGGATGGCCGAGGTGTGGGTGAAGCTCGAGGGGATGAACCCCGGCGGCAGCATCAAGGACCGCGCGGCGCTGGCCATGATCGTGGACGCCGAGCGGCGAGGCCTTCTCGCGCCCGGCGGCACCATCGTGGAGCCCACCTCGGGGAACACGGGGATCGGGCTGGCGCAGGTGGCCTCGGCGCGCGGCTACCGGTTGGTGCTGTGCCTTCCCGCGCAGATGAGCGAGGAGCGCAAGGCCACGCTGCGCGCCTACGGCGCCGAGCTGGTGCTGACCGACCCCGAGCGGCGGATGCTGGCCGCCATCGAAGAGGCCGAGCGCATCCGCGAGCGCACGGGCGCCTTCTTCCCCAACCAGTTCGCCAACCCCGCCAACCCGCGCATTCATTACGAGACCACCGGCCCCGAGCTGTGGGAGGCGATGGACGGCCGCATCGACGCGTTCGTCTACGGCACCGGCACCGGCGGCACCATCTCGGGCGCGGGGCGGTACCTGAAGGAGCGCGACGCGAGCATCCAGGTGATCGCCGTGGAGCCCGGGCGCTCGGCGGTGCTGCACGGCGAGCCGCGGGGCCAGCACCAGTTCCAGGGGATGGGCCCCGGCTTCATCCCCGACAACCTGGATCGCGGCGTGATCGACCGGATGATCAAGGCGTGGGAGGAAGACGCCTTTCCGCTCGCACGGCGGCTGGCGCGCGAGGAGGGGCTGTTCGTGGGGATGAGCTCCGGCGCCATGGCGTGGGCCGCGCTGCAGGTGGCGCGCGAGCTGGGCCCCGGCCACCGCGTGGTGACCATCGCCCCCGACACCGGCGCCCGCTACCTGAGCACCGCGCTGTTCAGGGAAGATCCCGCCCACGCGGCCGAGTCGGCGTCCTGACGGGTGCCCGCGGTGGGCGCGGGCTGGCACAGGGAGGCGCGTGGGATTACGACTGGGTGCGCGGACCTGCCCGGGCGATTAAAATCGCGGCAACAACTACACGAAGTCCGCCTGCGCGGACTACCGGCGTAGGTGTGGCCGCGGTGATTGGTGCGCGGTACCGGCATACTTTGTGGACGGCACGCCCCCCATCCCCTTGGCCCTCGTCCTCTCTCCCATCGCTCGCGTTCATGAAAACGATCTTCTCCGCCGGGTCGCAGGGCGTGAAGGTGCGCTTCGTCCAGCTTCTGGTGCTGCTGATGTCGCCGGTGTGCCTGTGGGCCGCGTGGGGTACCGTTTTCGGATACGGGCTCCACCCGCAGGAAGGCGGCGAGCTGGCGCCACTGGGGCTGCGCGTGGCTCTGTGCGCGTTCTTCCTGGTGCTGGGCGTGGGCAGCGCGGTGGGGATGTGGGTGTACGGCCGGTGCTACGTGATGCGCGCCGAGGTCGACGAGGAGCGCGGAGTGCTGCGCATCACCCGGGCAGGGTTCCTGGTGCCGAACCGGCTGGAGGTGCCGCTGTCCGCCGTCTCCGGCTCGCGCGACCACGACGGGCGGTTCCATGCCGGCGGCGTGCGCGTGAACGCCCCGTGGTCCAGCGTGCGGCTGCTGGGCCGCCGGCTGCCGCTGATCGTGGACGCGCAGGGGGACGTGCACGACCAGGCGCTGGTCGACCGCTACCTGCTCGATGCCTAGCGTCCACCGAACGCGAGAACGCCGCCCCGCCGGATCACGGCGGGGCGGCGTTTCTTCATGGCCACGCGCGCGGGAGGCTACGGCTGCCGCGCGCGGGGAACGTAGCTGCCCACGATCAGCATGAACTCGGCGACGTCGCGGTCGCCGCGTACGTCGGCCGTGAAGTTGGCGGGCGTCGACCACCTCTCCCGCTCGCCCATGATGGTGGTGATGATCCGCCGCCGGCCTTCACTCACGATCATCCCGGTGTACGCGCGGCGGCCGTCCACCCGGTGCTCCACGTACCACGTGCACTCGGCGCGGCGGTGGGCGCCCATGTGGTTCCCCGCCATCCCGCCGATGTCGTAGTGCACCGTGAACCCGCCGTCGGCGCGCACGAAGCTGCCGGGCGACGAGTCGGTGCCGTTGAGCGGGCGGTGGGTGTAGCCCTGTGGCAGCACGATCGTCCCGGTGCGCATCGCGGTCTGCTGTGCAGCCGCCGGCGTGGCCCAGCAGAGGAGGAGCGCGAGAAGGAGTGCACGCAGCATCACCACCTCGTTGGTCGAACGGATCAGGCGGCGCGCGGCTTTCGCCGCGAGCGCCAGATGGCGAAGAGCGCGATGATCGCGGCGACCGACAGCAGGAACAGCCCGGCGACCCCCGCGAAGAACGGGATCAGGCCGTCCATCTCGTCGTACCGGCGCATCCCCGCGGCCGTGTAGATGCCCCACCAGCCGAACACGGCCAGCGCGGCTCCGGCCACGGCGAGCACCACGGCGGCGATCTTCACGGGAGTCTCATCCGTTCGACCTGATCGGTGGTCTCAAAGTTCCGCGACGCGCGCGTCCTTCAGCGCCGCCTCGTCCATCGCGTACAGCACGTCGAGCAGGCGCTGGCGCAGGGTGCCGGGGCCGGCGGCGCCGCGCGCGGCGATCTCGCCGGCCAGCCCGATCACCGCCAGCGCGGCCGCGGCGGCGAACACGGGGTCGTCGTGCGTGGCCAGGAACGCACCGACCAGCGCGGTGGCCGAGCAGCCCAGCGCCGTTACCCGCGTCATCATCTCGTGGCCGTTGGCAATGGAAAGCGTGCGCGTGCCGTCGGTCACGTAGTCCACCGCGCCGGTGACGGCCACCACGCAGCCGAGCCGCTCGGCCAGCGCCCGCGCCGTCGCCAGCGCGTCGTCGGAGCCGTGGGCGCTGTCCACCCCGCGCGTGCCCTCCACGCCGCCGGCCACCGCCAGGATCTCCGACGCGTTGCCGCGGATCACCGTGGGGCGCCGCCCGGCCAGCTCGCGGGCGGTGTCGGTGCGGTACCGGGTGGCCCCGGCGCCCACGGGGTCCAGCACCCACGGCTTCCCCAGCGCCACCGCGCGCTCCGCCGCGCGGTGCATGGCCTTCACCCACTCGGGCGACAGCGTGCCGATGTTCACCACCAGCGCGTGCGAGATGGCCACGAAATCCTCCACCTCTTCCAGCGCGTGCACCATGGCGGGCGCGGCGCCCACGGCGAGCAGCGCGTTGGCGCTCACGTCCATCGCCACGTAGTTGGTGATGTTGTGCACCAGCGGCGTGATCTGGCGCAGGCGGCGGAGGGTGCTCCAGACCTCGGCGGTGTAGTCCATGTCCACGTCTCAATCGGGTTCGCGAACGATGCGATTGAGACGAAAGAACGCCGGGCGACTCCACGGCGCAAGGCCTCTCTCCGCGCGCTCGAGGACCGCCGAAGATCCGCGTCCGGCGGCGTTCCTCGATTCGATGGGGGAAGCGACGGGCGGGGATACGAAAAGGCGCCCTCGCGGGCGCCTTTTCACTGCGCGGGCCGGCCGTCCGTCACGGCCACCCGATGGTGTCGTCTTCGCAGAAGCAGTACGTGGGGCCCACGCTGACCAGGCAGGCGCAGGCGTAGGTCTGACAGGTGTCGTCGCAGCTGTCGGCGCAGGTCGGGCGCGTGGTGCCCTCGTGCCCCTTTACGGTGCCGTTCTCCGCGGTGCGGCCGCGATGGCGAACGACTCCACGCGCAGCTCGTCCGCGTTAAGCTTCATCTTCTTCATGCAAACGTTCCTCGTTGCGGGATTCGGAAGGAGGGAGCGGCACCGTGCAGGCAGGGGAGCCGACGCCGGCTCAAGCTAAACAAATGTCGTCAAACGTGACACCCTCCGGCGAACGCACGAAACCCCGCCGCGGGCCAGCCGTGGCAGGGTGGATCGGGGTCGACGGACCCGGAACGAAAACGGAGCCCGTGGGCTTCCACGGACTCCGCGACGAATGGGCGCTGAGGGATTCGAACCCCCGACCCCCTGTGTGTAAGACAGGTGCTCTGAACCAGCTGAGCTAAGCGCCCGGATGCTACAGGATGATGCCCAGCGGGATCAGCACCGCGTAGCCCAGCACCAGCAGCAGCGGCGCCAGCACGGTGTCGCCGCCGGACATCAGCACGTAGCCGATGATGATGGCGACCAGCCCGGCCGCCAGCAGCGCCAGGTTGCGAGGCGAGAAGCGGAGCGACCCTTCCGTTTCGGCGGGCGCGGGCTGCGTGGTGGCGCGCGAGGGCGCGGGCGTAGGTCTGGGCATGCCAAAAAGCTACCCGTGCGCTCCAGAAGCGTCAACCCCGCCCGTCCGTTGGGGATGCGGCAGGCGGGGCAGAATGCGCCGGGCGAAGCATTGGAAGAACAACGCGGCGGGACGGGCACCTGCTCCACGCGCGGGCATCGCGCCCTCTCCGGCCGCCTGAGGGCGTCCACCTCTCCCGTACCGGGAGAGGTTGGTGGGACAGCACCCGGATCGTGGACGGGTTCGGGTGCGAGGCGGGGTTGCCGGAGGTGGGCGGATGGTCGCGCGCAGTCCGCGAAGGCGCCGCGAAGGCGGACTTCCCGAAGTTCCAGCCGCCGGTTTCAACCGGCGGTCGTGGCGATCCGGCGGTCGCGGCGATCCGCCGGTCGCGGCGGTCCGGCGATCGACGAAGCGGCCGGAACGCACCGATGCGTGAGGGATGCGCGCCCGGAGGGCCGGGACGCCGCCGCGCGTGGGCGGACGTCGAGGGACCGGCTGGATGGCTGGCGCGGCGGTGGCCCGGCGCGGTTGGCAACGGTGGTATCGTTGCCTACCGCGCGCGCAGCCCGGTTCGGCGCCCCGGCGCCGAACACGCCCAACCCTCTCGCCGTAAAACCGGGCCGCGCGACCGGATCAGTCGGGCGGCTCGGGGAGCGGATACTCCACGCCGGCCATCTCGGGGCGCGGCGGGGGGAGCATGCGCTCCTCGGCGTCCATCTGGGCCATGCGGCGGCGGTTGCGGCGGCGGCGCGGGATCCACGCGGCCATCACCAGCGCGGTCGCCACCAGCCAGATCAGCGCCATGTTCGACAGCATGGCCAGCCACCCGTAGCGCGAGCGCACGTCGTCGCGCCACCCGTCTTCCAGGTGCCCCAGCGTGATGCCGTAGGTGGTGCGCAGCGCCGCGTCGAAATCCCCCTCCTGGCGCCAGTTGCTGAACAGCAGCGCGAACCCTTCTTCGCCGCCCAGCCGGCGCAGGTAGTCCACCGCCGTGGCCGACAGGAGGTACGCCATGCGCGCGTCCACCTCTCCCCGCGGCCACGACAGCTCCAGCGAGTCGAGCGGGGGCGCCGAGCCGGTGAGGAACGCCCAGCGCAGCTGCCACGCGCCCTCCACGTCCCACCCGCCGCTGGCCACCTCGGCGTACCCCTCGTTGAACCAGCGCGGAACGTTCCCCGGCAGCCGCTCGCGCAGCACCAGGTGCGCAATCTCGTGCCGCAGCACCGTGCGCTGCGCGTCTTCGCGCACGCGCGCGCCAGGGTACTGCGGCAGCACGATCAGCCGCAGGTCGGGGATCGCCACGCCGCCGGCCCACTCGGGCACGCCGCCGCCCGTGGCCCGGGCGAACGTCCGCGCGTCCGGCGCCAGCACGATGGTCGTCGATTCCGGCGCCGAGACCGGGCCCAGGCCGGGGAAGCGCACGGGCGTCGTAGCCGCCCGCAGCACCTGCCCCGCCAGCGCGCGATGCCGCGGCGCGTGCACCACGCGCACCGTGCCCTGCGCGAGCGTCTCCGTGACCTGGGCGGGCGCGGACGGAGGCGACACCAGCGAAGCCAGCAGCGCCATCCCTGCCAGAGCGGCGCGGAGCACTCGTGGGACCCGGGAGCGAAAGTTCATCCCTGAACGATCATCCAACCGCGGCGAGAAGTGAAGCCCTTCCCCTCCATACCGATCCGGGACGGGATCGGTTTCCCGGGTCGGAAACACGGAAGCCCCGGAGCCGCGAACAGCCTTGATCGGGCCACAGGTATGACGTATTATCCTACCATGGCAAAGACAAAGATCGCAGTGACGCTCGAAGCGGCGCTGCTCAGCGAAGTGGACGCGCTGGTACGCGCCCGGAAGTTCAGCAACCGCAGCCAGGCGATCGAGGCAGCGGTCGCCGAGCAGCTGGCGCGGTTTCGCCGCACGCGGCTGGCAGACGCGTGCGCGCGGCTCGATCCAGCCGAAGAGCGGGCGCTGGCCGAGGAGGGGATCGGTGCCGACGCCGCTGCCTGGCCTGCGTACTGACCGTGCGAATTCGGCGCGGCGATATCCGCTGGGCAGAGCTGGACCCGGTGCGTGGACGTGAACAGGCTGGGCGGCGGCCCGTGCTGATCCTGAGCCAGGATGTGTTCAACGACCGGTCGGGAACGGTCATCGCCGTCGCTCTCACCAGTCAGCCGCCGCGGGCGGGATTTCCGCTCACCCTTCCTCTGGCGGCCGGAGCGCTGCTGAAACCCTCCTGGGCGAAGATCAGCCAGATCCGGACACTCGCAGTGGAACGGATCGGTGACCTCCTCGCCGAGGCTTCGCCAGAAGAGCTCGCGCAAGTCATCGAAGGATTGAACGAGATCGTCGGCGACTGACCTCGCGCCGCGGTAAACACGAAGCCTCGCCGGCGGCGAGGCTTCATCGTTTCAGCGATCCAGGAACCACACCGTCGTTCACGCCGCGTTCTCCAGGGTCGCGAACTCCACTTTTTCACCGCTCTCCAGCTGCTTCAGCGCCACCCCGCAGCGCTCGCCCCACACGGTGAAGCGGTTGGCCTCCACGCCGTGGCGCCACGCCTCGGCGGCCGCGCGGTGGTTGCGCTCCATGTAGAAGGCGCGGCCCATCTCGTACCACGCCTCCAGCATGTTGGGCCCCAGCTCCAGCGTCTTGCGGAAGAAGGCGCGCGCGTCGTCGTACATCTCGCGCTCCTGGTACACCAGCCCCATGTAGAAGTGGGCGTACAGGCTGGCCTTGCGGTCCTGCTCCTGGCGGATGGCCTTGGACAGGTGCTCGATGGCCTCGCCGAAGATCCCCTTCTTCAGGCAGATGTACCCCAGGTTCACGCGGGCCAGCGGGTTGTCGGGGCTCTTCGCCAGCACCTTGTAGTAGGTGAACAGCGCCTCGTCGTACTGGCCGCGCAGCATCTGCGCCCACCCCAGCAGCGTTTCGGTCTGCGGGTCGTTGGGCGCCAGCTCCAGCGCGCGCTCCAGCTCCTTCACGGCGCGCCTGGGGTCGCCGCTGGCGATGGCGCTCCACCCGCGCTCCACGTAGGTGCTGCTGCCGATGTGGTCGGCCATCACCGACCGGCCGCCGCCGCGCGCGGGCGCCGGCGCCGCGGCCTGCTTCTCGCCCGCCAGCGTCTTGTAGCGCTGCACCAGCTCGCGGATCGTCTCCCTGAAGGCGGTGAGCTCCTCGATGGCGGTCTCGGCCTCCTTGAACAGACCCACGATCTCGTCCCTCACCTGCGGCGACGCGTCGCCCGCGTCCAGCCGCCCGGCGATGCGGCCGTACCGCTCCTGATACGCGGCCAGCAGCTCGTCCCCGCTCATCCCAGCGCGCCCTTCGCCGCCCCGGTGCCCGCCGGCTGGTCACCGCCCCCGGCGGCGAACAGCAGCTGCATCCGCTCCTGGCTGCTCAGGATGCGGTCCAGGTCGAGCAGCACCACCAGCCGCCCCTCCATCCGCACGATCCCGCGGATGAACTCGGCGGCGAGGCCCTTCACGTACTGCGGCGGCGGCGACACGGCGGTCTCGGCCACGCGCATCACCTCGCTCACCTCGTCCACGATCAGCCCCAGGCGCTCGCCCCCGAAGTCCACCAGCACGATGCGGGTGTCGTCGTCGTAGCGCAGGTCGTGCACCTCGAAGCGCTTGCGCAGGTCCACCACCGGCACCAGCGCGCCGCGCACGTCCAGCACGCCCTCCACGAAGGCGGGGGCCTTGGGCATGGCGGTGGGCTCCTGGTAGCGCAGGATCTCGTGCACCTGGAACACGTCCAGGCCGAACTCCTCGCCGCCGACCCTGAAGGTGACGAGCTGCACCTGCGGCACGGCCGCCTGGCGAACGTTTCTCATCTGGGTGTCAGTGATCCGTGTGTCGGATGCTCATGGAACTCTCGAGGGTCGATTCAACTTTCGATCAACAGCCTGGTTCGGGCGTGTTCGGCGCTGGGGCGCCGAACCGGGCTGCGCGCGCGGTAGGCAACGATACCGCCGTTGCCAACCGCGCCGGGCCAGCGCCGCGCCGGGCTTCGCGCGATCCGTCGACGCCCGTCAGGCGCGGCGCCGTCCCGGCCCTCCGGGCGCGCATCCCTCACGCATCGGTGCGCTCCGCCCGCTTCCGTCATCCCGAGACCGCCCCCGTGACCGCACCGCTGGGCGCCGCCGCGCGCCGCCGGTTGAAACCGGCGGCTGGAACCCCGGGAAGTCCGCCTTCGCGGACTGCACGCCGCCCTCGCCGCTTCCCCCCGGCGCAGGCGCGAACGGGGCTTCATCCTCGCCGCGGGGCCTGCCCCACAACCTCTCCCGGTACGGGAGAGGTGGACGCCCTCAGGCGGCCGGAGAGGGCGCGCCGCCGCCGGAGCGCCCCGGTCCCCGTCGCCAGA
>DASWMA010000705.1:0-5063 GCA_036399995.1 Longimicrobium sp.
GGCCTCCCACTCGCCGCGCTCGGCCAGCAGCATCCCGATCGCCCGGCGGCTGGGGAAGTGCTCGGGGTCCAGCGCCAGGGCGATGTCCCACTCGTCGAACGCCTTCACCGCCTGGCCGCCCTCGCGGTAGAGGACGCCCAGCAGGTGGTGCGCCTCCACGTCGTTGGGGTGGCGCTCCAGCCCGCGGATCACCAGGCGCAACGCGGCGTCGGCGCGGCCGGCCGCGCGGTAGTGCTCGGCCAGCGGGCGAAAGGCGGCGCTGCCGGGGTCGGCGGCCACCTCTTCGCTCCACTGGCGCACCTGCTGGGGGGTGGCCGTCATGCCGCCTCGTCGCCCATGCTGGAAAGGAGCGCTTCGGCGGCGGCCATCGCCTTCGCCGCCTTCTCGCGGCGCGCGGCGTCGCTGTCTTCCAGCCGCAGGTAGGTGGACCAGGCGTCGCGCGCGCGGTGCATGTCGCCCGTGTGCGCGGCCGCGAAGCCCAGCTCGTAGTGCGTGACCGCCGAGAGCGGGTCGAGCGAGGCGGCGCGCGCCAGCGAGGCCACCGCCTCGCCCCAGCGCCCCAGCCGCCGCTGCGCCCCGGCCAGCAGCAGCCACACCTCGGGCTGCGACGGGTGCGCGTGCGACAGGTCGTCGAGCAGCCGGCGCGCGCGGTCGGCGTGGCCGTCGCTGAGCGCCAGCTTGGCCTCGCCCAGCGCGTCGCGCAGCGGGCGCTCCATCGTCCCCTGCGGGGCCTCGGCCGGCTCCTCCAGGATCTCCACGATCCCGGTGGTCACCAGGCCGTACACGATCTTCG
Organism: Longimicrobium sp.; assembly: GCA_036399995.1. GTDB lineage: Bacteria > Gemmatimonadota > Gemmatimonadetes > Longimicrobiales > Longimicrobiaceae > Longimicrobium. Next base: position 794 of record DASWMA010000705.1, read on the forward strand.
CCACCTCGAACTCGGCCCGCCCGAGCTGCGCGGCGATCTCCTTCAGCGTGCGCTGGCCGTCGATCTCGGCCAGCACCTCCCACTCGCTGGGGTGCAGGTCCAGCGTGGGCGAGTCGACCGAGTCCATCACCAGCGACGGGATCACCCCCATGTTGGGGATGCGGTTCTCGAGCGTGCTCCACTCGTCCACCCGCCGCGCCGCCTCCATCAGCAGGCTCTCGGTGGGCACGCGCACCCCCACCCCGCCGTTCTGCGGCGGCGGGCCCTCTTCGAAGCGGAAGTAGCCGTCCTTCCACTGGATCAGCGCGAACACCGCCTCTTCGATCTGGAAGCGGAGCTGGCGGCGGACGTCCTGCGCGCTCACCACCCCCATCTCCACCAGGATCTCGCCCAGCGGCCGCCCCGAGGTGCGCGCCTGCTGGACGCGCGCCTGCTCGATCTGCGTCTCGGTCACCTTCCCCGCGCGCAGCAGGAGGTGGCCGATCCGCTCGTGGTCTTCCCCCAGCGCGGCGCTGATCACCGCGCCGCGGTCGAAGCGCACGATCGCCGGCCGCTGCCGCGCCTCGTTGCGGATGGTGAGCACGCCCGTCTTGCGCGACAGGTCCAGGAGCTGGAAGACGTCGGTCAGCGCCAGCTCGCGCAGCGGTCCCTCGATCGCCATCGCCCGGCTCCCCTCAGCCCGCCGCCGCGGGCGCCGCCGCGGACTGGAAGACGCTGGCGATGTCGAGCGCGGTCTGGATGTTGTCGCGCGCCATCGGGGCGTACGGCCCGTCGGGGTCGGCCTCCACCGCGTGCCGCCAGTGCTCGATCGCCTCGCGGAAGCGCCGCTCGGCCGCAGCGACCAGGCCCAGGTGGAAGTGCGCGTCGGCGCGGTCGGGGTCGAACTTGAGGATGCGCGCAAAGGCCGTCCGCGCATCTGCGCGGCGGCCGTCGTCCAGCAGCACCTGCCCCAGCAGGAGGAGCGCGTCGAAGTGGTAGGGGTCGCCGGCCAGCAGGTCGACCAGCGTGTGCACCGCCTCGCCGAAGCGCCCCGCGGCGCGCAGCGCGGAACCCAGCAGCAGGGCGCCGTCGAAGTAGCTGGGAAGGATGTCCAGCGCGGCCTTCGCCTCGGCGATCGCGTCGTCGGTCCGTCCCCGGTCCAGGTAGAGGCGGCCCAGGTCCAGCCGCGCGGCCACGAAGTCGGCGTCGAGCCGGATGGCCAGCCGCAGCGCGCGCTCGGCGTCGTCGGGCTTCCCGGCGGCCACGGCGGCGCGGCCCAGGTTGCGCAGCAGCGACGCGTCCTTCGGCGCCAGCTCCACCGCGCGCGAGAAGACGCGCACCGCGTCGCCCGCGGTGCCCAGCGCCAGCAGCGCCTCGCCGAGGACCTGCAGGTTGTCCACGCGGTCGGGGTCGTTCTGGCGCACCGTCTCGGCGGCCTCGCGCGCCTCCACCGGGCGGCCCAGGCGCAGCAGCGCGCGGGCGCGGCCGGTCCACGCGCGCGAGTGGTCGCCGTTCCAGCCGGCGCCCTCCAGCCGCGCCACCGCGCTGTCGAAGCGCTCCAGCGCCTCGCCCTCGAGCCCCTGGCGCAGGAAGATCTGCGCGGTGAGGAGCGCGGCCTGCACCGGGTCGGCGCCCGCGACCGCCACGCGGCGGACCTCGCCCAGCGCGCGGTCCAGCAGCCCCTTCGACAGGTAGTCCTCGGCCAGCGCGAACGCGTCCGCCAGCGGGGCCGCGGCGGCGGCCGGCGCGGGGGCGGCGGGGGCCAGCTCGGCGAAGATCTGGTCGAGCGCGCCGTCTTCGAAGGTGAAGGAGTCGACCCCCGCCTCGCCGCTGATCCGCTCGGCCGCGTCCAGCTCGGGCGCCAGCACCTCGGCGTACTCGAACTGCACGTCGATCGCCAGCTTGTAGCGCGGCGTGGTGTAGTACGGGTTCAGCTCCAGCGCGCGCTTGGTCTCGCGCAGCGCGCCCTCGAAGTCGCCCAGGTTGCTGAGGACGAACGACAGGTTGTAGCGCGCCTCGGCGAAGTCGGGCTCGGCCTCCACCGCGCGCACGAAGGCGTTGCGCGCCTCCTCGTAGCGCCGCGTCTCCATCAGCACCGCGCCGATCCCGTTCCACGCGCCGGCCGCGTCGGTGCTGGCCTTGAGCGCGGCGCGGTAGGCGTCGAGCGCGGCGCCGTGGCGGCCGCGGCGCAGGTACATCAGCCCGCGGTTGCACCACGCGTCGATGAAGGCGGGCCTGAGCGCCACCGCCTGCGTGAACGCCTCGTCGGCCCCCTTCTCGTCGCCGCGGTGCAGGCGGACCACGCCCAGGTTGTTCCACGCCAGCGGGTACCCCTGGTCGCTCTCCAGCGCGCGGCGGTAGCTCGCCTCGGCGCCGTCCACGTCGCCGGTCTGGTGGAGGCACACGCCCCGCTCGTTCCACAGCTTGGGACTCTTCTCGTCCTCCGCGAGAAGACGGTCGTACAGGTCGAGCGCCTGGCCGGCCTTCCCCTGCAGCAGGTGTACCTCGGCCATGGCCTGGCGCACCAGCGCGGGCTCCTCACCCTGCTCCAGGGCGCGGGCGAACTCGCGCAGCGCCTCGTCGTACAGCGCCTTCTGGCGGAAGGCGATCCCCAGGTTGTAGTGCGCCAGCTTCTCGCCCTGCGCCACTTCCGGGCGGCGCACGCGGCCGCCCACCAGCTCCTGGTAGCGGGCGGCGCTGTAGCGGTCGAGCGACAGGTTGGCCTGCGCCTTGGCGAAGTGCGGGTTCAGCTGCATGGCGCGGCGGCTGGCGGCGCTGGCCCGCGGCATATCCTGCATGTCGCCGTACACGAAGGCGAGCACGTAGTGCGCGTCGGGGAGGTCGGGGTTCAGCTCCACCGCCCGCGTGAGCTCGCGCAGCGCCTCGTCGTTCAGCCCGCGGTTGTAGTACAGCTCGCCCACGTAGAAGTGGAGCACCGCGCTGTCGGGGTCGTGGTCCAGCGCGCGGAGGAACCACGTCATCGCCGCCTCGAAGCTCCCCCCCGCCTTCTCGGCCTGCCCCAGCTGGATCAGCACGCCCAGGTCGTCGGGGTCCTGGGCGAGGACGCGCTTCAGCTCGGCCACGGCGCCGCCGTGGTCGCCGGTGTTCAGGTACGCCTGCGCCAGCCGGGTGCGGGCGTCCTTGTCCGACGGATCCTCGCGCAGCCGCTCGCGCAGCTCCGAGATCATCCGGTCGTAGAACCCCGTGGCGAAGTAGGCGATCTCCAGGTTCCGCTGGGCGACGACCATCTTGGGGTCGATGGCCAGCGCGCGCTGGAACTGCTGGATCGCCTCCTCGTACAGCGCCTTGTTGAAGTAGAGAACGCCCAGGTTGTTGTGCGCGCCCGCGTCGGCGGCGTCGATCCTCTGGGCGAAGCCGCGCAGGATGCGCAGGTCGCGCTCCGAGTGGGGCGGGCGCGGCTCCTGGGCGGTGGGGGCGGAAAGGTCCTGCAGTTCAGGCAAGGCGGACAGCCTGGAGGATGATCTCGAGCGACTCCACGTCGGGAAGCAGCAGGAACTGGCCCTGCACCACCTCGTCGCCATCCATCACGAACTCGGTCTGGATGCAGAAGACGAAGTCGCGCTCGTGCCCGAAGTTGGTGTACGCCGTGGTGAGCACCGCGCCGCACAGGTCGATCACCAGGCTGGGCACGGAGGGGAGCAGCATCAGCCCCATGAAGTCGGAGAGCGCGTTCATGTAGGCGGCCGACAGGATGTTGCCGGCCTCCTTGATGGCGCTCTGCTCCAGCTCGCCGAACACGTGGCTCGACCCCGGCTGGCGGTGCAGCAGGATCTCGGCGAGCCGCATGGCGGCGTTGCGGGGGAAGATCAGGAGCGTGCGGCCGGTCAGGTCGCCCAGCATGTGCATCAGCACGGCGGCGACCACCTCGTCGGGGTTCCCCATGACGTCGGGAACGTCCTCGAGCGGGGTGACCTGCAGGCGCGGAACGTTGATCATGATCCGCGTGTTGGTCATCTGCGACAGGGCCGTGGCCGCGTGGCCCGCGCCCATGTTGCTCACCTCCCGCAGGGCGTCGATCTGCATCGCGCCCAGGTCCCGCAGGTCGAGCGTCATCGTGGGGATCGCTCCGTGTCGTGTATCGCCGGCAGCGGCGAGGTGCCGCGCATCGTCAATGTTCGCGTCGGTACATCTACAGCTACAGCGGAACCACCGGAACTGCAACAGCGACGAGCGTCTACGGGGGTGATCGGGGTCGGGTCGCGCTCCGGACGCCTCGCGCCCTCTCCCCGCGCCTGAGAGCGCTCGCCCTCTCCCGTACCGGGAGAGGGGG
>DASWMA010000706.1:0-5441 GCA_036399995.1 Longimicrobium sp.
GAGCCCGGCCCCACGCCCACCTTCACCGCGTCGACCCCGCGCTCCACCAGCGCCGCGGCGCCGTCCCTGGTCGCCACGTTGCCGGCGATCAGCTGCACGTCGGGGAGGGCCTGGCGGATGCGGGCCACCACGTCGAGCACCCCCTCGCTGTGGCCGTGCGCGGTGTCGATCACCAGCACGTCCACCCCGGCGTCCACCAGCGCGCGCGCCCGCTCCAGGTCGCGCTGCGGGTGCGCGCCGATGGCCGCGCCTGCGCGCAGGCGGCCCAGCTCGTCCTTGCAGGCGTTGGGGAACTGCGCGCGCTTGAGCACGTCCTTCACGGTGATCAGCCCGCGCAGGATCCCGTTCTCGTCCACGATGGGAAGCTTCTCGATGCGCCGCGCGTGCAGCAGCTTCACCGCCTCTTCCAGGGTGGTGCCCACGGGCGCGGTCACCAGGCCGTCTGCGGTCATCAGCTCGCGCACCGGGCGGTCGAGGTCGGTCTCGAACTGCACGTCGCGGTTGGTGACGATGCCGATCAGCCGGCGGTTCTCGTCCACCACCGGGGCGCCGCTCACCCCGTAGGCCTCCATCTTGGACAGGAGGTGCCGCAGCGTGGCGTCGGGACGGGTGTGGAAGGGGTCGGTGATCATCCCGCTCTCCGAGCGCTTGACCCGGTCGACCTCCTTCGCCTGCCGCTCGACGGACATGTTCTTGTGGATGATGCCGATGCCGCCCTCGCGGGCCATGGTGATGGCCATGCGGCTCTCGGTCACCGTGTCCATCGCCGCGGAGACCAGCGGGATGGCCAGCTCGATCCGGCGGGTGAGCAGGGTGCGCACGCTGGTGTCGGCCGGGTGCACCGGCGAGCGGCGGGGCACCAGCAGCACGTCCTCGAAGGTGAGCCCCTCGCCCACGAAGCGGTCGGCCTGCTTGTCGGGACGGTTCATCATATCTCCTCAATGCGCAGCGCCCGCCGGTCTGCGCATCCCGTGAAGGAGGAGACGGCGGGCGATGGGATCTGTAGAATCCGGGTTCCATGGGGAAATCTAGCCAATCGCCCGGCGGGGTGTCAACGCCGTCTCCGCCTGGTCGCCTTAGCCGCCCCCGGCGGCGCGCCGCGCGGCCGGGACCGCCGCGGCGGCGCGCGTAGGGGCGAGGCTGTCGGTGCGGCCGGACGGCCGGTATCGTTGCGGGCCGGTGCTGCAGCGGCCCGAGAACGAGAAGGCGTTCCTGCTGCTGCCGGTGGGCTACCCCGCCCCAGGCGCCACCGTCCCCGACATCGCGCGCAAGCCGCTGGACCAGGTGTCCGTCTGGTTCGGCGCACCGGCCGGGGCTGGGGCCCCCGGCCTCCCTGACGGGAGCTGACGCCCGGTTCCCCCGCAGAGCGGTCCGGCGCCGGGCTTCGGCACGTAGAAACCGCGTGCCCGCACGGGCTTGTGAAACCGCGTGGGCGGCGGCGCGTACACTCTTCCCGTTCGTCCGGCACCCGGCCGGGCGACACCGTCTCACCACACCCGGCTTGCCATGTCTCGCTACACCGTGGACCAGTTCGTCGCCGCCACCGCGCAGAAGGACGAGGCGCGCGGAACGTTCGAGCTGGAAAACCCCTACACGCTGGAAGTGAACCTGAACGGCCGCATGTGGGCCAAGGCCGGCGCCATGATCGGCTACGTGGGCGGCGTGAAGTTCACCCGGCAGGGGATGATGGAGCAGGGGCTGGGCAACCTGCTCAAGAGCATGGTCACCAGCGAGGGCCTCACGCTGATGAAGATGGAGGGCACCGGCCGCGTGTACCTGGCCGACGCCGGCAAGCGGGTGCAGATCCTGGAGCTGCGGCCCGGCGAGCAGATCTTCGTGAACGGCAACGACCTGCTGGCGCTGGAAGACGGGATGAAGTACGAGATCAAGATGATGCGCCGGGTCGCCGGGATGGCGTCGGGCGGGCTGTTCAACGTGCGGGTGACCGGGCCCGGGGTGTTGGCGATGACCACGCACTACAACCCGATCACCCTGCGCGTGACCGCGGGCGAGCCGGTGTTCACCGACCCCAACGCCACGGTGGCGTGGTCGGGCTCGCTCTCGCCCGAGATCCACACCGACATGAGCTTCAAGACGCTGCTGGGCCGCGGCAGCGGCGAGACCTTCCAGCTCCGCTTCCAGGGCGACGGCTGGGTGGTGCTGCAGCCATTCGAGGAAGTCCACATGCAGCAGAGCCAGTAGGCGTCGCCGAAGTTTCACACGGAGTCAGCGGAGTCAACGGAGCTACGGAAAAGCGCGGCCTTTCGTGACTCTGATGACTCCGCGTCAGCCATCGGGATCTTCAGTTCAAACAAGCAAGAGCCGCCCCTCGGGAGGCGGCTCTTTCGTTTCGCCCGATGAGTGCGCGGCTCAGGGGATCGGGTTCTGCCGGCGGCGCGTCTCGAACTCGGCGAAGGCGAGCTCCAGGTTGCGCTGGAGCGTGGCGCGGGGGCTCCCCTGCGCGAAGGCGGCGCAGCGCGCGGCCGCGAAGCCGCCGGCGCCCCTGCACTGCGCCACGGGCACGAAGCTCCGTCCATCGGCCCAGAGGCTGGTTCCGTCGACGAAGGCGTGTTGCAGCGAGGTGCGCGCCATCGCCTTCAGGTCGCGGTAGGTCAGCCCCTGCTCCTCGACGGCCTTCACCCACTCGCGCGTCATCTCCGAGCGCGACACGCCCTCGTCGTCGGTGGCCAGCGCCACGGGCACGCCGTAGGCGCGGTAGGCGGCCAGCGGGTGGTCTTTCCCACGCACGCCCAGGATCCCGTCGTTGCTGGTCAGCGCGATCTCCACCATCACCCCGCGCCGTGCCATCTCGCGCAGCAGCTCGTCGGGACGGTCCTCGTACATCACGTCCACGCCGTGGCCGATGCGGCTGGCGTGGCCCAGCTCCACCGCCTGCCGCACGTGGAAGCGCAGCCCCTCGGGCGGCACCAGCCCCGGCGCCAGCTCGCCCGCGTGCAGACTGATCTTCACGCGAGGGTAGAAGCGGTGCAGGTAGTCGATCATGCGCATGTGCAGCGTGTAGTCGCGCATGGAGACGCGGCCGTCTTCGGGCATCACCAGGTTGAAGCCCACCACGCGCGGGTCGGCGCTGGCCAGCTCGAAGCCGGTGAGGATCTGCGCGAACACCCCCCGCGGGTCCAGGCCGCGCAGCACCTGGTACAGCCAGCGCACCTCCACCTGGCACCCGGGGTCGGCCTGCGGGGTGCGGCAGCGCAGCACGGTGTCGCGCCGCGTCTCGGTGCGCGTCAGGTTGGCGCGGGCGGCGGCCACCGCGTTCGCGATCCCGCCCTGCACCAGCGCCTGCCGCGCCGCGGCGAAGTCGGGCTGGCGGCCGGGCGCGAAGACCGTGTCGCCCAGCACGCGCGGGCCCAGGCTCAGCGCCACGCCGCCGTCGGCCGTCTGCATCAGCTCCAGGTAGCTCACGCGGCCCGTGGCGGCGCGGCTCTGCGCCTCGGCCAGCTCGTCGCCCACGCGGCGCGAGGCGGCGGTGAACCGGTCGAAGGTGCCGAAGAACTGGTCGTGCCCGCTCAGCGGCCGGGCCTCGTTCCAGTTGCGCATCGAGAAGGCGTCCACCAGCCGGTCGTAGAGCGCCTGGCTCGCGTAGGCGCTGTCGGCCGCCACGGTGTCGGGCGTGAAGGTGCAGGGCGGCCGGATCAGCGCCAGCGCGCGGCGGCTGATGCAGAGGCCATCCTCCACCGCCCAGCGGAGGTAGCTCTCCGCGTAGACGGCGCCGGAGAGGTGGCTGTGCAGGTCGCCGCCCTTCGGCATCTCGCGCAGAAAGGCATAGAGCCGCGGCGGCGACCCGCGCAGCGCCTCCATCGCCCTCGCGGCCGCCGCCTCGGACGTGTTCTGCCGCTGCGCGCGGGCAGGTGAGGCGAACGCCGGCAGCAGGGTGAGGAGGATCGGGATCAGGAGCCGCGCGGAGCGTTTCATCGTTCTCGGAGGGTTGGATGGACTCATCGATCGGGCGATGGGATGATCCGGATCGGGCGAATGAGTCGTGTGACGGTGTAACGGGATCAGCGGGTGCGTCGAGACGCCACCACCGTAGCGACCGGCGTGGTAGAGCGGGATCGAGGAATGGACGATCGATCGGTTGCGGTGGCGGGATTCTAGCCGTCGCGGCGCGGCCGGGGCAAGCATCTGCGCCGTCATCGACAGAGGAGGTGCGATCGCGGCCACCCGTCGACGCCTCGAGGGGTGTCGATCCCCGATCCTCAACGCCTCGCCCGGTCACGGCGGGTTGGTCGCGGCGGGTTGAAACCCGCCGCTGGAACATCGGGAAGTCCGCCTTCGCGGACTGCGGGGACGGGATCGCTCCGCCTCGCGTGGTTCGACGCGGCCGACGGGTTGCCGCTCCGGGACGATGGCCGCCCTCATAGCCTCGCGCAGTTTGCGAGGCTTCCTGTAGTCGTAGCTTGTGGCTTCAGCCGCCCCTCACGAACCGCGACGAAGCGCCACCAACCTTCCCCCCGCGCCGACCAGCCTCGCGCAGTTTGCGAGGCTTCCCGTCGTTGTTGCTGCGGATTCATCCGCCTTCTGGTGCGGCCGACGGATTGGAGTCCTCGCCCTGCCCCGTCGTTGACGCCCCCGCCGCGCGCCCGGTAGCTTTGTACGCAGCTTCCACATCTGCCGAGACGGACACAGACGCCCGGGGCATGCCTTGAGGACGGTGGACGAGATCGTGATGCGCGGCACGCCGGAGCACTGCTTCCGCTTCGGCGCCGACGTGGAGCGCTGGCCCGAGTGGCTGCCGCACTACCGCTACGTCCGCTTCCGCCGCAAGGACGGCTTCGGCACCGGGGATGTGGAGATGGCCGCGCGGCGCGCGTTCGGCCCCCTGCCCTGGCCCGTGTGGTGGGCGTCGGAGATGACGGTGGACGAGGCCCGCCCGGCCGTGATCTACCGCCACGTGCAGGGGATCACCACCGGGATGGACGTGGAGTGGACCTTCGAGGGCCGCGGCGACGGCACCACCCTCGTCCGCATCGTGCACGACTGGGCCGACGGACCGCGCTGGCCGCTCCCGCGCTTCCTGCGGCGGATGATCGCCAGCACCGTCATCGGCCCGGTGTTCATCCACCACGTGGCCAGCCGGACGCTGGCGGGGATCAAGCGCGCGGCCGAAGCGGGATCGTGACCCGCCGGCGCGGACCCGATGCCCGCGAGGCCCTCACCCAGGCTTCCAGGCGCGCGACTGGCGTCGCGTCCTGGAAGCCTGTCCCTCTCCCAAAAACAGCCTGGGAGAGGGACCTCGGGCGCTGCGCGCCGGCGGCTCGGTGAGGCCGGGATTGAAGATGCGCGGCACTGGCGTCGAGATCGCGCTGAAGTAGCCGCGAGCGAAGCGAGCCCAGGTCCCTCCCCCAGGCTGTTTGGGGGAGGGACAGGCGCGAAGCGCCAGGGAGGGGGCCCGCGGGGCGGCCGGAGCGCCCCGGATCCGT
>DASWMA010000707.1:0-5403 GCA_036399995.1 Longimicrobium sp.
CGCCGCGGCACGCCGGCGGCGGCCTGGGCGGCCGGGCGTACGGGCCACAGGCGTGGTGCCGCACGGCCCGCGCGCGGGCGCCGGCGGGGCGCGGCCACCATCAGCCACGCCAGCGCGCCGGCGGCGGGCACCAGCAGCACCGCGCCCAACAGCAAGGCGGAGCCCTCTCCAGGGGCAGGCGCTTCGCGCAGCATCAGGAGCCGCTCCACGCGCGCCCAGCGCGAGCCCAGCAGCGCCTCCATCACCAGCCCCATGGCGAAGAGGGCGCAGATCAGCAGCCCCGGGCGCGTGCTCCCGCGCAGCCACGCGGCCGCGCCCACCAGGTAGCACGCCAGCCCGGCCGCCAGGATCACCGGCGGAAACCAGGCCACCTGTGCGAGGGGGCGCCCGGCCGGCCCCAGCACCCACAACCCCGTCGCCAGCGCGAGCGGCGGGATCATCGCCACCACCGCCCACACCGCCCCGGCAGCCAGCCACAGCAGGTCGTGCCGCGCCCGCCCCAGCGGCATCGCGTGGTCGAGCTCGCCGCGCCGCGTGGATGCACCCCACTGCACCAGCGGCAGCAGCGCCATCAGCAGCGCGAATCCCACGAAGCGCTCGAACCCTTCCGTGTTCGTTCCGCTGGAAACCCCGAGGAAGAAGGTGACCAGGCTCGGCACGACCGCCCGGTGCCTGCCGAACAGGCGCAGGTAGTGCCACACCACCTTCCCCGCGCGCGCCGGCGCGTGCAGCTCCGCGGCGCTCACGCTTCCCTCCCGGCGCGCAGCAGCACCAGCGTGGCGTCTTCCAGCGACAGCGCGGCGGCGTCACGCACGGCCGCGCCCGAGGCCTCCAGCCGCGCGGCCACCTCGCGCTCGGGGCCCCACACCGTCCAGGCGATCTCGCGGCCGGCCCCTTCGCGCAGCAGCACCTCGCCGTTCAGACCCGGCGCCCCGGTCCACCCCGCCGGCACCTGCGCGCGGTAGCGGCGCAGCGACGAGTCCACCACGTCGCGCGGGGCCTGCAGCACCAGCCGGCCGCTCTGGATCACCCCCACGTGGTCGGCCATGCGGTCGGCCTCGTGCACGTGGTGGGTGCTCCAGAGCACGGTGGTGGGCGACGTGGTCACGTGCTCCACCAGCAGCGCGCAGAAGTCCTCGCGGGCCAGCGGGTCGAGCCCGTCGGTGGGCTCGTCCAGCAGCAGCACGGGGGGACGGTGCGCTAGCGCGGCCACCAGCACCACGCGGCGCAGCGCGCCCTTCGACAGGCCGTCCATCCGCCCGTGCAGCGGAACGGCGAGGCGGCGGCAGAGCGCGTCGGCGTAGCCATGGTCCCACGCCCCGTAGAACGACGCGTGGTGCGCCAGGAACTCGCGCGCCGTGAGCCACCCGTACGCCGTCTCCACCACCTCGGGAACGTAGCCGATCTGCGCGCGCACCAGCGCCGGGCGCTCGGTGGTGCGCAGGCCGCACACGCGCGCCTCGCCACAGTCGGCGCGCACCACGTCCAGCAGGATCTTCAGCGCCGTGCTCTTGCCGGCGCCGTTGGGGCCCACCAGCACGTAGACGGCGCCCTCGGGAACCTGCAGGTCCAGCCCGGCCAGGGCGGGAACCGTGAAGTCGTACCGCTTCTCGATGCCGCGCGTCTCCACCGCCAGCGTGGCGTCGCCCACCTGCGTGGGAAGGGATGAGAGGCCCATGAACTCAATCTCCGGTTGAAGGGAACGTCGCAGGATCGCCGGCGGTGCGGAGGATCGCCTCCGCCAGCTCGTGAGGCTCGAACCCGAAGCGGCGCGCGTCCTTCAGCGCACGCTCGGCAACGTCGCGCAGCAGCAGCTCGCGCTCGTCCTGCCCGCCGGGGCGCGCGGCGAACGTCCCCTGCCCGCGGCGGCTGTAGACCACACCGGCACGCTCCAGCTCGCGGTAGGCCTGCTGCACCGTGTTGGGGTTCACCCGCAGCTCAGCCGCGAGCGCCCGCACCGACGGCAGCGGGTCGCCCGCCTCCAGCGTGCCCTGCACCACCGCCCGGCGCACCTCGTCCACGATCTGCTGGTAGAGCGGGCGCCCGTCGGAGAGGTCGAGATCGATCAGCAAGATTGTATCGCCCGTGTTAGTGTACTAGACACACCAGTACAGTACACCCGGCATCTTCCGACGTCAAGGAGTTTGAATCCTGGCATCCCACCGGCGGCTGAAGCCGCAAGCTGGAACGGCACGAAGCCTCGCAAACTGCGCGAGGCTGCTGCGGCTGGCTCCGGCTCATCCGCGCGAATGCCTGCGCGGCGAAGTCCGCGAGGCGGGTCCCGGCAGCGCATCAAGACAGAGCCCCGCCGCTCTCGATGAGCGGCGGGGCCGTGGGCTGCCGGGTCGCCGGGAGGGAGCGCCTCCCGGTCATCCTGCCGTTCTCAGTATGGCTTCGGGCAGGTGTAGGGGCAGGAGCAGGCGGTATGGTCGAACATCGACGGCGCCGCTTCGGCGGCCTGCACCGTGCCGCGGCCCTGCGGCGCGCCACCATCGGGCTGGAACGACTGCACGGACAGCGTGTCGAGACTCAGTTTGAGCTTTTCCATTTGCGCCTTCTCTCCTGGTGAGATAAAACGGTGGGAAATCGCCGGACGTTCGCACGATACGAGCGCGTCCGGCGCTGGTCAACATTTGTGTCGGGTCGGGAGAGGGTCCGCTGCCGGTGCGGATGGGAACCGTGGGAGCGACTACTCGGCGGACCCGGCGGAGGACCTGCGGATGTGAGAGAGCACGTCGTCCAGCGAGATGTCCTGGAAGAGGATGTCCCGCTCCTGTGTGTAGTTGCCGGATCCGGTGACGAACTGGTTCAGGAAACGCATCGTGTTCACCACGCCCATCTCGCGCGCCAGCACGTGGATGGCTTGCTCCGTCACCTCGGCGAGCGGCAGGTCAGCGTTCTTCATCTTCCAGCGCCTCCATCAGTTCCAGCGGAGAAACGGGCCGGGTTGCTCCAGTGTCCACGATTCGTGCCCGCTTCAGAAGCCTGTCATCGCACGTACAGAAATAAGCAGCGCCGCCTTCTACCGCACAAGCAAGGTGCAGTGCATCCAGCGGCTTGATACCCCGATCAACGTACTTACGAGCCCGATCTGCGACAGTCGATGTTGCGGGCACGAAATGATTCGCGACCGACAACGCCTCCTCGGCATAGCTCCGGCGCAGAGGATGGGGATTTCGCCCGATTTCGAACCTGAGCGCGTCCGAATTGACGAGCTCGGCTCCACCGGACTCACACAACGACAGGATACCCAGCACCGCCTCCGACTCCACACGGATCCGGAGTTGGCTGCGATCATCCGAAGGGCGTTGGAGGCTGCACATATCAAGGTAGATGCGCATTGCAGAAACGTACGTACAGACCGCTTCCCCGGCAACAGGTTGCGCGACCGCGACGTGATCCCCCACCTTCCCCGCCGCCCTCCGGCTCCACGCACACCCTTCCCGCATCACGCAGGCGCATGATCGACCGATCGCCCCCCAAGCTGGCCGAGCGCATCTTCGACGCGGTGGACGCGGCCGCCGACCGCGGCTTCTGGAACACGAAGGACGCCGACCGCTACACCGCGCTGACCCAGCACGTGCTGGGGCTGATGGGCCACCTGATCAACGCCGACGGCCAGGCCAGCGACGACGAGCTGCAGTTCGTGATCGAGATGGCGCGGCCGTTCCAGCCCAAGGAGCCCACCCGCTCCGAGACGGCCACCGTGGTGCGCCGCGCCGCGCGCGGCACCGACCTGTCGCGGGTGCCCGACTGGTTCCGCGCCGTGGTGCAGGCCGACCGCAGCGCCAACACGCGCCACACCGGCGACGTGCTGTGGTGCATGCGCGAGCTGGGGCTGGGGGTGATCGCCGCCGACCGCGCCAGCCACCCCGCCGAGGCCGAGATGCTCACCCACCACCTGGCCGTGCTGCGCGACTTCGCCGAGCGCGAGGGGGTGAAGGTGCCCTGGGCCGAGCCCAGCGGCGGCGTGGCGGGCGACGCCGACCGCGCCGCCGCCGGCACCCGCGGCGAGGTGGCCCCGCCCGACGCCGCCACCCTCGACGAGCTGCTGAACCGCCTGAACGCGCTGGTCGGCCTGGCGCGGGTGAAGGAAGAGGTGGAGACGCTCACCAACATCATCCGCGTGCGGATGATGCGGCGCGAGCACGGCCTCCCCGACCAGCCGCTGTCGCTGCACATGGTGTTCGCCGGCAACCCCGGCACGGGGAAGACCACCGTCGCCCGCATCCTTTCCGAGATCTTCCGCGCGCTCAACGTGCTGGCGCGCGGGCACCTGGTAGAGGTGGACCGCGCGGGCCTCGTCGCCGGCTACGTGGGGCAGACGGCGATGAAGGTGACCGAGGTGGTGGAGCGCGCGGTGGGCGGCGTGCTGTTCATCGACGAGGCGTACGCGCTCACCGGCAGCCGCGGGCAGACCGACTTCGGCTTCGAGGCGGTGGACACGCTGGTCAAGCTGATGGAGGACCACCGCGACGAGCTGGTGGTGATCGTGGCCGGCTACCCCGCGCCGATGCAGAAATTCGTGTCGTCGAACCCCGGCCTCGAGTCGCGCTTCAACCGCTACCTCGAGTTCCCCGACTACACCCCCCAGGAGCTGCGCCAGATCTTCGACAAGCTGTGCGGCGAGGGCGAGTACACGCTGAGCGCCGACGCGTCGAAGCTGGCCGACCGGCTGTTCAAGCAGATCCACGACGCCAAGGGCGACAACTTCGCCAACGGCCGCGCGGTGCGGAACCTGTTCGAGCGGGCGCTGGCGCAGCAGGCCAACCGCATCGCCAAGGTGCCGAACCTCACGCGCGAGGGGCTGTGCACGCTGGAGGCCGACGACCTGGACCGCGCGCACCAGCAGATGGAGCTGGAAGAAGCCACCCGCGGCGCCGCCGAGTTCGCCGACGCCGGCGACGACGAGGCGGAGATGGACGCCGATCCGTCCGCCAGCGACGGCGGGGACGGGGGAGATGGAGACGGGAACGGCGGTGAAGAGCCGCCGGTGGCGTTCGCCTGAGGCGGCGGCCGACTGGCAGAGTTCCGGCGCGCCCCCTATCTTGGTGCCGCTGACGCGACAATCACCCGAACCGGCCTGAATGCTCCAATGGGCAAGCTTTTCTTCCACATGGGCGTGTTCGCCCTGGTGACCTTGCTGTGCTACGTGGCCTGCATGGCGTTCGTGCGCTACGAGGAGCGGCGCGAGGCGAAGCACGGGCGTCGCCTCTGACGCGAACCGGCCGGCTCGGCCTGATCGTCCGTAACACGAAACGCGATCCGGCGCCCCTCTGACGGGCGCCGGATCGCGGTGCTTGATGGCGGCGCCCGCGGAGCTTTCCGCGGGCGCCGCCCGCGTTCAGCGGCCGCGGCGGGGCCGGTAGTTGAACACGGTCTGGCGCTGGCCGGCGATGGCGC
>DASWMA010000708.1:0-5309 GCA_036399995.1 Longimicrobium sp.
TGAGCACCACCACCGGGGTCGCGCCGGCGTACGCCTGCACGGCCGCCAGGGTGGCCAGCCCCTGGCTGTCGGGGAGCCCCAGGTCGAGGAGCACGGCGTCGTAGCGCCGCCCGCGCAGCCGCTCGATCGCGTCGCCCAGCCGGTCCACGTGCTCGGCGCGGAAGTCGGTCTCCCGCGCCTCGGCGAACGTTTCTTCGATCAGGAGGGCGTCGCCCGGGTTGTCCTCCACCAGGAGAACGTTCACCGTGTGGCTCATCGTACTCATCCTTCGCCCGGGGGGAGCTTGACCACGGCGAGCCAGAAGCTCTCGATGGAGCGGACCACCCCCAGGAACTGGTCCAGGTCCACCGGCTTCACGATGTAGGCGTTGGCGTGCAGCTGGTACGCTTCCACGATGTCGCGCTCGGCCTCGGAGGTGGTGAGCACCACCACGGGGATCCGGCGCAGCGCCGGGTCGCGCTTGATGGCCGCCAGCACCTCGCGGCCGTCCATGCGCGGAAGGTTCAGGTCCAGCAGGATCAGGTCGGGGCGGGGCGAGCCGGCGTGCGGCCCCTCGCGCCGGAGGAAGCGGAGGGCTTCCACCCCGTCGCTCACCACCGCCAGGCGGTTGCGCACGCGCGCCTCGGCCAGCGCCTCGCGGGTGAGCTCCACGTCGCCGGGGTTGTCTTCCACCAGCAGCAGCTCCACGGGCTCGCCCAGCACGGGTTCGGTCATGCGCCACTCGCGGCAGGGAGTGTAAAGAGGAAGGTGCTTCCCTCCCCCGGCTGCGACTGCAGCCACATGCGGCCGCCGTGCAGCTCCACGATCTTCTTGCAGATGGCCAGGCCGATCCCCGTGCCGGGGTGCTCGGCGCGGGTGTGCAGACGCTGGAACACCACGAACACCCGCTCGGCGTACGCCGGGTCGATCCCGATCCCGTTGTCGCGCACCGAGAACACCCACTCCCCGCCCTGGGCCGCGGCGGAGACGTGCACGCGGGGCGGCGCCTCCGCGCGGAACTTGATGGCGTTGCTCAGCACGTTCTGGAAGAGCTGCAGGAGCAGGGTGGGGTCTGCCGCCACGGTGGGGAGCGGGTCGTGGGTGACCACGGCTCCGCTGCCGCGCACGGCCACCTCCAGGTTCGCCAGCGCCCGCCGCAGCACCTCGCCGGCGTCGGTGTCGGCCGGCGCGGGGCCGCGGCTGCCCAGGCGCGAGAAGGTCAGCAGGTCGTTGATCAGGGCCTGCATGCGGGTGGCCCCCTCCACCGCGTAGGCGATGAAGCGGTCGGCCTTCTCGTCGAGCCGCCCCTGGTACCGGCGGGCCAGCAGCTGGGTGTAGCTGGCCACCATGCGCAGCGGCTCCTGCAGGTCGTGCGAGGCCACGTACGCGAAGCGTTCGAGCTCGGCGTTCGAGCGGCGGAGCTCGGCCATCGCGCGGTCGCGCTCCTCCTCCACCCGGCGGCGCTCGGTCACGTCTTCGATGGCCAGCAGCAGCAGGGCGGGCTCGCCGGCCTGCACGGCGATGCGGCGGGCGTTCAGGAGCATGGTGCGCGTGCCGATGCGCTCGAAGTGGTGGGTCACCTCGTACCCCTCCACCGCCCGCCCCTCGGCAACCACCTCCTCCAGGACCCCGGCCAGCCCGGCGGCCTTCCACTGCCCGTTCCCCAGCTCGTCCAGGTGGCGGCCGTCGGTTTCGGCGGGGAGCACCTGGAACGTGCGGTAGAACGACGCGCTCGCGGTTCGCACGCGGAGCTCGTGGTCGAGGACCAGGAGCGGCTCGCGCACCGTGTCTACGACGTTGCGGAAAAACGTGTCGTGCGAGTGCAGAGGGGGTCCTGGCCTGGGCGTATCCGGTTTACGACAGGGGTCTTCGGGCGGGCACACGGACGGACGGACAACAAGGAGGATAATTGTGAGCACGAATATAGTGCATAATTTTTGTTACACAAGGAGCGCTCCAGCGTCGACTGCTTTGGGACGCGGCGGTGGAGCGGCGCGGGGCGTCCGCGGGCAGCCGGGAGAACACGGCCCGCCAGAAACGCAGCGGGAGAGCCGTGGTACCGCGCCCGGGGCTCGCCTCGCGATGATGCACGGGCTCGCCTCGCGACGAAGATAGGCCGCATGGCTGCCGCGGAAGGACCGGGGAAGCGGAGGGATCTTCGCCGTTCTCCGCGTCCGGGCTTCTCCGCGGTCCAATTGGGGACGAACACCGCGTGAGGGATGCGCGCCCGGAGGGCCGGGACGGCGCCGCGCGCGCGCCGGAACCGCGGGTCCGCCCGGATGCCGGGCGCGGCGGTGGCCCGGCGCCGTTGGGCACGGCGGTATCGTGCCCTACGGCGCGCGCAGCCCGCTTTGGCGCCCCGGCGCCAAACACGCCCAACCCCCACCGTTCGATCCGTCCTTCGACGTCGAGACGCGGACGGCGGCTACCCCACCCGCCCGAAGAACGCCTTCAGGTACGCCGTCTCGGGAATGGCGGGATGAACGGGATGGTCGGGCCCCTGGTGCCCCTGCTCCACGACCTGCAGCGCCCGCCCCCGGTGCCGCGCGGCGCGCAGCATGGCGTCCTGCAGCGCCTCGCGGGGCATGTGGTAGCTGCAGCTGGCGGAGACCAGCACCCCGTCCTGCTTCAGCACCTCCAGCGCCAGCTGGTTCACCCGCCGGTACGCCTCGAACCCCGCCGCCTGGTCCTTCTTGCGCTTGATGAAGGCGGGCGGGTCCAGCACCACCACGTCGAACTTCTCCCCCTCGGCCGCGAGGGCGCGCAGGGTGTCGAAGGCGTCGCCGCGGCGCACCGCCACCCGGCCCTCCACGCCGTTCAGCGCGGCGTTGCGCCCGGCGTGCTCCAGCGCGTCGGCCGATGCGTCCACGCACACCACCTGCTCGGCGCCGGCGGCGGCGGCCTGCACCCCCCAGCCGCCCACGTAGCTGAACACGTCCAGCACGCGCCGCCCCTTCGCGTACGCCATCAGCCGGGCGCGGTTCATCCGGTGGTCGTAGAACCAACCCGTCTTCTGCCCCGCCATCGGCGCGCCGAAGCGCACGCCGTTCTCCTCCAGCTCCACCACCTCGGGCACCGTGCCGTACGCGGTCTCCACGTATTCGGGGAGCCCCTCCAGCCCGCGCCCCGAGGCGTCGTTGCGGAAGAGGAGGGCGGCGGGGTCCACGGTGTCGCGCAGCGCGTCCACGATCTCGTCCTTGACCCGCTCCATCCCCGCCGTGGTCACCTGCACCACCACGTGCTTGCCGAAGCGGTCCACCACCAGCCCCGGCACGCCGTCGCTCTCGCCATAGGCCAGCCGGTAGAAGGGGCGATCGAAGAGGAGCTCGCGCAGCGACAGCGCCCGCTGCAGCCGGCGCTTGAGAAAGGCGCGGTCGAGCACGGCGTGCGCGTCGCGGCTCACCAGGCGGACGGCGATCAGCGAGCGCGGGTTCACGTAGCCGCTCCCCAGCGGGGCGCCGCGCCAGTCCTGCACCTGCACCGGGTCGCCGGGCTGGAAGGCGGTGATCGGCGTGCGCTCCACGTCGACCTCGTTGCTGAACACCCACAGGTGACCGGCACGCAGCCTGCGGTCTTCGTTCTTCCTGAGGCGTAACGGCGGAAGGCTCATCCGGCGGCTCCGGTTCGGCTAACGGGGTGCGCGTGCCGGCCGGTGGAACCGGCGCGGGGCGCACAAGATACAACCCCGGTGCCGCGCCGCCACCCGCCCTTGCCCGGCAGCATCCACCACCCGCACCCACGGCCGCATGCCGACCGACACCGTCGCCCCTCCAGCGATCACCGACCAGACGCCCGACGCCCCGCCCTCGCCCGCGCCCTCCGCGGACGAGGGTGGCAGCCGGCTGGCCGAGCTGGAGGCGCTGCGCGAGATGGCGGTGGCCGCGGCCGAGACGGTGGAGCCGCAGGAGATCTTCTCCATCGTCTGCGCGCCCCTTCCCGCGCTGCTGGGTGCCGACTTCGCGCTGGCGGCGCTCCCGCTGTTCGACGCGCCGCGCGAGTGGTGCGCCGGCCAGGAGCCCAGCCGCGAGGCGGTGGGGCGGATGGTGGAGCTGCTGGAGCGGGCCCGCGCGGCCGGCCGCACCGTCGTGGCCGGGCGGCTACAGGGTGACGCGCCGGGGGACGCCGAGGTGGTGCCGCCGCCCTTCGGCGCGGCGACGGCCGTGGCGGTGCCGCTGGCGGGCGACGCGGCGGGGGGCGCGCTGCTGGTGGGGTGGCACGGCGAGCGCGCGGTGAGCGCCGACGCGCTGCGGCTGGTGCAGACGGTGGCCGCGCAGGCGGGCACCGCCTTCCGCAACGCCGCGCGCTACCACGCGCTGCGGCAGACGGCCGAGCGGCGCGAGCGCTTCTTCAGCGCCATGAGCCACGACCTGCGCACCCCCATCACCGCCATCATGGGGTACAGCGAGCTGCTGCAGGACGGGATCATGGGCGAGCTCGAGCAGCCGCAGCAGGACATGATCGAGCGAATCTGCCAGGTCTCGGGGCACCTGGCGCAGCTGGTGAACGACGTGCTCGACATCGCCAAGCTCGACGCGGGGCGGATGGAGTTCCACCGCGAGCCGGTGCGGCTGGGCGAGCTGGTGGACGAGGCGGTGGTGGGGGTGCAGCCGCAGGCGCGCAGCAAGGGGCTGGAGATCCGGCTGGAGATCGACGAGCACCGCGACGAGCGGGTGGAGGTCGACCCCGGCCGCGTGCGGCAGATCCTGGTGAACCTCCTGGCCAACGCGGTCAAGTTCACCGATCACGGCGCGGTGACGCTGGCCGCGGGTGTGGACGGGCCGCGCCACTGGTTCCGGGTGTACGACACCGGGCCGGGGATCCCGCCGGGAAGCGAGAACGCGGTGTTCGAAGAGTTCCTGCAGATCGCGTCGGGCACCAGGGTCAAGCGCGAGCCGGGGAGCGGCCTGGGGCTGGCCATCGCGCGGCGGATGGCGCGCGCCATGGGCGGCGAGGTCACCGCCAACAACGCCGACGAGGGCGGCGCCGTCTTCACGCTCTACCTTCCGGGGGAGTGAACCTCGTCGCCGGAAATCCCGTAGAAGAACTGCGGAAGGGCGTGGTCCGGGCGTGTTCGGCGCCGGGGCGCCGAACCGGGCTGCGCGCGCGGTAGGCAACGATACCGCCGTTGCCAACCGCGCCGGGCCACCGGCGACGCCACGCATCCACGCGATCCCCGGCCGACGCGCACGCGCCGCCGCCGTCCCGGCCCTCCGGGCGCGCATCCCTCACGCAGTGGGGCACGCGTCCCGCCAGCGGACCTGCCTCCGCCGATGAGGTTCACCCCCTCCCCCCGGCTGTTTTGGGGGGAGGGGGTGGCGAGCCTCGGCGAG
>DASWMA010000709.1:0-10958 GCA_036399995.1 Longimicrobium sp.
GTCGTCGCGCCAGCGCACGCGGTCGCCGGTGCGGTACATCCGCTCCCCCGCCCGCTTGGCGAGCGGGTCGGGAACGAAGCGCTCGGCGGTCAGGCCGGGGCGCCCCAGGTACCCCCGCGCCACCCCGTCGCCCGCCACGAACAGCTCGCCCGGCACCCCCACCGGCGTGGGGAGCATCCGCCCGTCCAGCACGTAGGCGCGCGTGTTCGCCACCGGGCGCCCGATCCCCACCCGCCCGGCGTCCATCGTCCCCGCCACGGCGTTGACCGTGGTCTCGGTGGGCCCGTAGAGGTTCCACACCTCCACCGCCGGCAGCGCCGCGCGGGTGCGCTCCAGCAGCTCCGGGCTGGTGGCCTCGCCGCCCAGGAGAAGGCGGTCCACCCCGGCGGGGGTCCCCAGCTCCAGGATCGCGCTCCAGAGCGACGGCACGCAGTTGAGCGCCAGCCGCCCCTCGGCGGCGCGGAGCGCCCCCAGGAGCGCCGCGGGGTCGCGCTCCGCCCCGGCGGCCAGGATCCACACCGCGCCCCCGCGCAGGAGCGGCCCCAGCACCTGCTTGGTCGACGCGTCGAAGGAGAGCTTGGTGGTCCACGGCAGCCGCTCCACCCCGTCCAGCGCCGTCTCGCCGATCCAGCAGAGGTAGTTGGCGAGGGAGCGGTGCGACACCGCCACCCCCTTGGGCCGCCCCGTGGAGCCCGAGGTGTGGATCACGTACGCCAGGTGGTCGGGGTCGAGGGTCCCGCGCTCCGGGTTCGTCTCTGGCCGCTCGGCCCACGCCGCATCGTCGGCGTCGAAGCGGAGCACGGGGATCCCGCACCCGTCGAAGCGCGCGGCGTGCGAGTCCTGCGCGAGGACCACGGCGGGGGCGCTGTCGTCGAGGAGGTAGCGCAGGCGCTCCTCCGGGTACTCGGGGTCGAGCGGGACGTAGGCGCCGCCCGCCTTGAGCACGGCCAGCACCGCCGCCAGCGTCTCCGGCGCCGGCCCGGCGCAGATCGCCACCCGCGCGTCGGGGCCCACGCCCAGCGACACCAGGTGGTGCGCCAGCCGGTTGGCGCGGGCGTTCAGCTCCGCGTAGCTCCACGTCCCGCCGTCGAAGGCCACCGCCGCCGCGCCCGGCGTGCGCTCCACCTGACGCTCCACCAGCCGGTGCACGCACTCGGCGGGGTACGGCGCCTCGGTCCGGTTCCACTCCTCGACCACCCGGGCGTGCTCCTCGGGCGCGGCGAGCGCCAGCCGCGAGAGGGGCACGTCCGCGTCGGCGGCGACCTGCTCCAGCACCCGCGCGAGGTGGCCTAGCATCCGCTCGGCCGTTTCGCGCTCGAACAGGTCGGTGCTGTAGTTCAGCGCGCCGCTCAGCCCGTGGGCGCCCACCGTGGCCGTCAGCGAGAGGTCGAACTTGGCGATCTCCATCGCCGCGCCGGCGCCGCCCACCTTCAGCCCCGCGAGCGCGGCGCCTCCGGCCCCGGCGTCCTGGAGCGTGAACATCACCTGGAAGAGCGGCGAATGGCTCCTCGACCGCTCCGGCTGCAGTTCGGCCACCAGGCGCTCGAACGGCACCTCCTGGTTCTCGTACGCGCCCAGCGTCACCTCGCGCACCCGCCGCAGCACCTCGCGGAACGACGGGTCGCCCGAGAGGTCGGTGCGCAGCACCAGGGTGTTGACGAAGAAGCCGATCAGCTCCTCCACCTCGCGGCGCGGGCGCCCGGCGATCGGGCTGCCGACCACGATGTCGTCGCCCCCGCCGTACCGGCTCAGCAGCACCTGGAAGGCGGCCAGCACCGTCATGTAGAGCGTGGTCCCCGCGCTCCGCCCCAGCGCCTGCAGCCGCTCCAGCTGCTCGGGCGAGAGCCCGAACGGAACCGTCGCGCCCCGGTGCGTCTGCACCGCCGGGCGGGGGCGGTCGGTGGGCAGCTCCAGCAGCTCGGGCGCGCCCGCCAGGCGCTCCTTCCAGTAGGAGAGCTGCCGGTCGAGCACCTCGCCCTCCAGCTGCTCGCGCTGCCACACCGCGTAGTCGGCGTACTGCACCGGCAGCTCCGCGAGCGGCGATTCGCCGCCCTCGCGGTACGCCGCGTACAGCGCCGACAGCTCGCGCAGGAGCACCCCCATGCTCCACCCGTCGCTGACGACGTGGTGCATCGAGAGGAGCAGCACGTGATCCTCGGCGCCCAGCCGCAGCAGCGCCGCACGGAAGAGCGGCCCCGCGGCCAGGTCGAACGCACGCCGCGCCTCCTCGCCCGCGCGCCGCCGGACCACCGCCTCGCGATCGGCCTCGTCCAGCCCCGACAGGTCTTCCACCCGCAGGGCAAACCCGCCGAAGGGCGCGATCACCTGCACCGGCGAGCCGCCGGTCTCGCGGAACACGGTGCGCAGCGACTCGTGGCGCCGGACGATCTCGCCCAGGCTCCGCTCCAGCGCCGCCTCGTCCAGCGCACCCTCCAGGCGCCAGGCCACGGGAACGTTGTAGGTGGCGCGCCCCGGCTCCAGCCGGTCCAGGAACCAGAGCCGCTCCTGCGCGAACGACAGCGGCATGGCCTCCGTGCGCTCCACCGGGACCACCGGCGGCAGCACCGGCAGCCCCGCGCGGCGCATCTCCTCCACCGCGCCGGCCATCTCCGCCACCGTGGGCCCCTCGAAGAGCGCCCGCAGCGGCAGCTCCACCCCGAACAGCTCGCGCACCCGCGACACCACCCGCGTGGCCAGGAGCGAGTGCCCGCCCAGCTCGAAGAAGCTTTCCTCCACCCCCACGCGCTCCACGCGCAGCACCTCGGCCCAGATCCCCGCCAGCACCTCTTCCACGGGGGTGCGCGGCGCTACGTACCGGTCGGCGCCGGCCGCGTACTCGGGCACCGGCAGCGCCTTGCGGTCCACCTTGCCGTTCGCGTTCAGCGGCAGCCGGTCGAGCGCGACGATCGCCTGCGGCACCATGTACTCCGGCAGGCTCCCGCGCAGGTGCGCGCGCAGCCCGTCGATCTCCACGCTCGCCACCACGTACGCCACCAGCCGCTTGTCGCCCGGCTGGTCCTCGCGCATCATCACCCGGGCCTCGCGCACCCCGGGGTACGCCGCGATCGCCGCCTCCACCTCGCCCGGCTCGATCCGGAAGCCGCGGATCTTCACCTGGTCGTCCACGCGGCCCATGAACTCCAGCTTCCCCTCGGCCTTCCACCGCGCCCGGTCGCCGGTGCGGTACATCCGCGCGCCGGGCTCCGTGGCGAACGGGTCGGGGACGAAGCGCTCGGCCGTCTGCGCCGGCCGGCCCAGGTAGCCGCGGACGACGCCCGCGCCCCCGATGCACAGCTCGCCGGGCACACCCACCGGGAGCGGCTCGCCCGCCGGGTCGACCACGTAGGCCCGCGCGTTGGGGATCGGCTTGCCGATCAGCACGGTGGGCGCGTCCTCGGCCACCTCGTGCACCTCCTCGAGCGTGCACCACACGGTGGCTTCCGTCGGGCCGTACTCGTGCAGCACGCGGGCAGGCTTCCCCTCGCGCAGCATCCGGCGCACGCTCTCCGTCCCCACGGCCTCGGCCCCGAAGACCAGCTGGCGCAGCCCGGCGTACACGTCCACCCGCTCGCGGACGTGCTGGCTGAAGAGCGCCGCCGTCTGGTAGAGGTGGGTGATCCCCTCCTCGCGCAGGGCCCGCCCCAGCAGCGGCGCCGAGAGGAGGACGTCGCGGTCGATCCCCACCAGCGTGGCGCCGTGCAGCAGCGCGCCCCAGATCTCGAACACCGCCGCGTCGAAGCTCGCGTTCGACGCCTGCGCCACGCGGTCGCCGGGGCCGATCGGCATCGTCCCGGGGAGGCCGCATGCGTACTGCACCACCTCGCGGTGCCCCATCATCACGCCCTTCGGACGGCCCGTGCTCCCGCTGGTGTAGAAGACGTAGGCCAGGTTCCCCGCCGACGCGTGCGTCTGCGGCGCGTGGTCCGGCCCGGCGGCGAGCACCTCGGCCACCTGGTCGAGACGGACGACGTGGAGACCCGGTGCGGCGAGCTCCCCGTCGCTCAGCAGCACGCGGACGGCGGAGTCGGCCAGCATCAGCGCCATCCGCTCGGCCGGGTAGCTGGTGTCCACGGGAACGCAGCAGCCGCCGGCCTTGAGCACGGCCAGGGTGGCGACCACGTTCTCCACGCTCCGCTCCACGCGCACCCCCACGCGGCTCTCCGGCCCCACGCCGAGGCCGGCGAGATGGTGCGCCAGCCGGTTGGCGCGCGCGTCCAGCTCGCGGTAGGTCAGCTCCTCCGCGCCCCACGCCAGCGCCACCGCGTGCGGCGTGCGCCCGGCCTGCGCCTCGAACAGCGCGTGGATGCTCGCGTCCCGCGGGAACGGACGCTCGGTCCGGTTCCACTCCACCACCACCCGGGCACGCTCCTCGGGCCCGGCGAGCGCCAGGCGCGACAGCTTCGCGTCGGCGTCGGCGGCGACCTGCTCCAGCACCCGCGCCAGGTGGCCGCGCATCCGCTCGATCGTGGCGCGGTCGAAGAGGTCGGTGCTGTAGTTCAGCGAGCCGCGCAGCCCCTGGGAGGTCGCCGCGAGCGTGAGGGAGAGATCGAACTTGGCGCTCTCCATCGCCGCGCCGAGCCCTTCGACCTTCAGCCCCGGAAGCGCGCCTCCTCCGCCCCCGATGTTCTGGAGCGTGAACATCACCTGGAAGAGCGGCGAGTGGCTCAACGACCGCTCGGGCTGCAGCTCGGCCACCAGCTTCTCGAACGGCACCTCCTGGTTCTTGTACGCGCCCAGCGTCGCCTCGCGCACCCGCCGCAGCGTCTCGCGGAACGACGGGTCACCCGAGAGGTCGGTGCGCAGCACCAGCGTGTTGACGAAGAAGCCGATCAGCTCCTCCACCTCGCGGCGCGTGCGCCCCGCGATGTCGCTCCCCACCACGATGTCGTCGCCGCCGCCGTACTTGCCCAGCAGCACCTGGAAGGCGCCCAGCAGCGTCATGTACAGCGTGGCGCCCTCGCTGCGCCCCAGCGCCTGCAGCCGCTCCAGCAGCACGAGCGGGACCTCCACCGGCACCGACGCGCCCCGGAACGTCTGCACCGGCGGGCGGGGACGGTCGGTCGGCAGCTCCAGCAGCTCCGGGGCGCCCGCCAGGCGCTCCCGCCAGTACGAGAGCTGCCGCTCCAGCACCTCGCCCTCCAGCTGCTCGCGCTGCCACACCGCGTAGTCGGCGTACTGCACCGCCAGCTCCGGCAGCGGCGACTCGCGCCCGTCGCGGTACGCCTCGTACAGCGCCGAGAGCTCGCGGAAGAACACCCCCATGCTCCACCCGTCGGCGACGATGTGGTGCATGGTCAGCAGCAGCACGTGCTCGTCCCTCCCCAGCCGGATCAGCCGCCCGCGGACCAGGGGGCCGCGCTCCAGGTCGAACGGCGCCACGGCCTCGGCGGCCATCAGGCGCTCGAGCGCTTCGGGCTCCCCCGCCAGGTCGTGCTCCACCAGGTGGAGGCCGGCCGTCGCCGGCGCGATCCGCTGCTCGGGCTCGCCGCCCTCTTCGCCGAAGACCGTGCGCAGCGCCTCGTGCCGCGCCACCAGCCCGTCGAGCGCGCGCCGCAGCGCGGCGCGGTTCAGCACGCCGCGCAGCCGCAGCCGCAGCGGCACGTGGTACGCGCTCCCCTGGTCGCCCATCTGCTCCAGGAACCAGAGGCGCTGCTGCGCATGGGAGAGCGGGAGGCGCCCGCCGCGGTCCACCCGCACGATCGGCGGCAGCTCGGCACGCCCGGCCGCGGCGACCACCTCGGCCAGCTCCTTCAGCACCGGGCACTCGAACACCTTCCCCGGCTCCACGTCGAGGTCGAGCAGCTGCTGGACGTGCGTGGCCATCTGCACGGCGAGCAGCGAGTGGCCGCCCAGCTCGAAGAAGTCGTCGTGGCGGCCCACCCGCTCCACGCCCAGCAGGTCGCTCCAGACCTCGGCCAGCGCCTGCTCCACCTCGCCCACCGGCGGCTCGTAGCCGCGCTGCGCGAACGCCTCGCCCTCGGGCGCCGGCAGCGCCTTGCGGTCGAGCTTGCCGCTGGGGGTGAGCGGGAAGCTCTCCAGGTGCACGTACGCCGCCGGCACCATGTGCTCGGGGAGCCGCTCGCCCAGGTGCGCGCGGAGCGCCTCCGCGTCCACGGCCCTCTCGCCTGCCCAGTACGCCACCAGGCGCTGGTCGCCCGCGCCTTCCTGCCGCGCCACCACCACCGCCTCGCGCACCGCGGGGTGCTCGAGGAGCCGCCGCTCGACCTCGCCCAGCTCCACCCGGAAGCCGCGGATCTTCACCTGGAAGTCGTTGCGGCCCAGGAACTCGATCGTCCCGTCCGGGCGCCACCGGCCCAGGTCGCCGGTGCGGTACAGCCGCGCCCCCGGCTCGCCGCTGAACGGATCGGCCACGAAGCGCTCGGCCGTCAGCTCCGGCCGGCCGTGGTAGCCGCGCGCCACCCCGGCGCCGCCGATGTACATCTCACCCGCCAGCCCCAGCGGGACCGGGTCGCCCCCGCCGTCGAGGAGGTAGATCCGCGTGTTGGCGATCGGCTGGCCGATGGTGGGGTCGCCCGGCTGGTCGGCCCGGCACTCCTGCAGCGACGAGCAGACGGCCGTCTCGCTCGGGCCGTACGCGTCGACCAGCACCCGCCCCGGCGCCCACCGCCGCACCAGCGCCTCGCCCACCACGTCGCCCGCCAGCACCAGCGTGCGGACCGACTCCAGCGTCTCGCCCTCGGGCATCGACTCGAGCATCGCCGGCGGCAGGACCATGTGGGTGATCGCGTGCCGGTGCACCGTCTGCCCCAGCGCCTCGCTGGTCTGCAGCTTCGCGCGCGGCGCCAGGTACAGCGAAGCGCCGCGCGTGAGGGTGCGGAACACCTCGAACACGCAGGCGTCGAAGCTGAACGCGGAGAACTGCAGGACTCGGCTCCCGGGTTCGAGCGCGAAGCCGGGGAAGGGGGTGGTGACCAGGTTGCACACGCCGCGGTGCGCCGCCATCACGCCCTTGGGCGTGCCGGTGGAGCCCGAGGTGTAGATCATGTAGGCCAGGTGGTCGGGGCCCAGCGCCCCGGGCTCCGGGTTGGTGGCGGGCTCGTCGCCCCACGCGGGCGCGTCGAGATCCACCACCCGCATCCCCAGCCCGTCGAACAGCCCGCCGGCCTCGGCGGCGACGGAGGCCTGCGTCAGCACCACCCCGGGGGTGCTGTCCTCGAGCATGTGGCGCAGCCGGTCGGCGGGATACGCCGGGTCGAGCGGCACGTACACGCCGCCGGCCTTGAGCACCCCCAGCATCCCCACCACCATCTCCAGGCCGCGCTGCACGCAGATCGCCACGCGCGCGTCGGGGCCCACGCCCAGCGTGCGGAGGTGGTGCGCCAGCCGGTTCGCGCGCCGGTTCAGCTCGTCGTACGTCAGCGCGGCGTCTTCGAAGACCACCGCCACCGCGCCGGGCGTGCGCTCCACCTGCGCCTCGAACAGCTCGTGGATGCACCGGTCGTCCGGGTACTCGGCTTCCGTCCGGTTCCACTCGTCCAGCACCAGCGCGCGCTCGGCCTGGCCGAGCAGCGCCAGCCGCGAAAGCCGCACGTCGGCGTCGGCGGCGACCTGCTCCAGCACCCGCTCGAAATGGCCGAGCATCCGCAGGGCGGTGGCGCGCTCGAAGAGGTCGGTGCTGTAGGTCAGCCCGCCCCGCAGCCCGCCTTGGGTCGCCGTGAACACCAGGTAGAGGTCGTGCTTGGCGGTCACGTTCGCCGCTCCGGCCGGGCTCACCTCCAGCCCCGGAAGGCCGCCTGCCCCGCCCTCGCCCGGGGTCTGCAGCATCAGCATCGCCTGGAAGAGCGGCGTGTGGCTGAGCGACCGCTCCGGCCGCAGCTCCGCCACCAGGCGCTCGAAGGGCACCGCCTGGTGCTCGTACGCCCCCAGCGTCGCCTCGCGCACCCGCCGCAGGGTCTCGCGGAAGCTCGGGTCTCCCGAGAGGTCGGTGCGCAGCACCAGCGGGTTGACGAAGAAGCCGATCAGCTCCTCGACCTCCTTGCTGGTGCGCCCCGCGATCGGGCTCCCCACCACGATGTCGTCGCTCCCGCTGTACCGGGAGAGCAGCACCTGGTAGGCGCCCAGCAGCACCATGTACAGCGTGGCGCCCTCGCTCCGCCCCAGCGCCTGCAGCCGCTCCACCAGCTCGGGCGAGAGCTCCATCGGGACCTTGGCGCCCCCGTACGTCCGCACCGGCGGGCGGGGACGGTCGGTCCGCAGCTCGAGCAGCTCCGGCGCACCCGCCAGGCGCTCCCGCCAGTACGAAAGCTGCCGGTCCAGCACCTCGCCCCCCAGCTGCTCGCGCTGCCACACCGCGTAGTCGGCGTACTGCACCGGCAGCTCGGCGAGCGGCGACTCACGCCCCTCGCGGTACGCCTCGTACAGCGCGGAGAGCTCGCGGAAGAGCACCCCCATGCTCCACCCGTCGCTGACGATGTGGTGCATCGAGAGGAGGAGGACGTGGTCTTCCTCGCCCAGCCGCAGCAGCGCCGCGCGGAAGAGCGGGCCCGCGGCCAGGTCGAACGGCCGCCGCACCTCCTCGCCCACGCGCCGGCGGACCGCCGCCTCGCGATCGTCCTCGCCCAGCGCCGACAGCTCTTCCACCGGCAGGGCGAAGCCGCCGAAGGGCGCGATCACCTGCACCGGCGAGCCGCCCACCTCGGCGAAGACCGTCCGCAGCGTCTCGTGGCGCCGCACGATCTCGCCCAGCGCGCGCTCCAGCGCCGCCACGTCCAGCGCACCCGCCAGGCGCCAGGCCACGGGGATGTTGTAGGTGGCGCTCCCCGAATCGAGCCGCTCCTGGAACCAGAGCCGCTCCTGCGCGAAGGAGAGCGGGAGCGGCCCCGTGCGCCCGGCCGGCACCACCGGCGGCGGCACCGGGAGCCCCGCGCGCCGGATCTCTTCCACGCGCCCGGCCAGCTCCGCCACCGTGGGCCCCTCGAAGAGCGCCCGCAGCGGCAGCTCCACCCCGAACAGCGCGCGGACCTGCGACACCACCCGCGTCGCCAGCAGCGAGTGCCCACCCAGCTCGAAGAAGCTTTCCTGCACGCCCACGCGCTCCAGGCGCAGCACCTCGGCCCAGACCCCCGCCAGCACCTCCTCCACGGGGGTGCGCGGCGCCACGTACCGGTCCGCGCCCGCGTACTCGGGCGCCGGCAGCGCCTTGCGGTCCACCTTGCCGTTGGGCGTCAGCGGGAGCGCGTCCAGCGAGACGAACGCGGAGGGGACCATGTACTCCGGCACGCTCCGCCGCAGGTGCGCGCGCAGCGCGTCGGTCTCGACGTCGCCGACCACGTACGCCACCAGCCGCTGCTCGCCCCCGTCCGTGCGCACCATCACCACGCAGTCGGCGACGCCCTCGTGCCGGCGCAGCACCGCCTCGACCTCGCCCAGCTCGATGCGGAAGCCGCGCACCTTCACCTGGTCGTCGAACCGCCCCAGGTACTCGATCACGCCGTCGGCCCGCCACCGCACCCGGTCGCCGGTGCGGTACAGGCGTGCGCCCGCGTCGCCCGAGAACGGGTCGGGAACGAACCGCTCGGCCGTCAGCCCGGGGCGGCCGAGGTAGCCGCGCGTCACCCCCGCGCCGCCGACCCACAGCTCACCCACCACGCCCACGGGCACCGGCCGCCCGGGGCCGTCCACCACGTAGGCGCGCGCGTTCGGGATCGGCCCGCCGATCGGGATGACCGCCGCCCCCGCCGCCGCTTCGTCCGGGGAGCACCGGTAGGCGGTGCTCCACACCGTGGCCTCGGTGGGGCCGTACTCGTTCACCAGCTCGGCGTGCGGGAGGAGCGCGCCGTGCTGCGCCGCCAGCTCCCAGGTGGCCGCCTCGCCCGCCACGATCGCACGCGCCAGCGACGGGAGCGGTTCCTCCACGAAGCGCAGGAGCGCGGCGTAGTACGACGGGACGCAGAGGAGGTCGGTGATCCCGCGCTCCCCCATCTGCCGCACCACCTCCGCGGGCTCGGTGTGCGCCTGCCCGCGCATCAGGTGGAGCGCGCCACCTCCGCACAGCGTCCAGAACACCCCCGCCACCGAGCTGTCGAACGCGATCGACGAGAGGAGGAGGAAGTGCTCCGGGTCGGCCCCGTACCACACGGTGCGCGCACGCGTGGAGCTGACCAGGCTGCCGTGCGGCACCCCGGTCCCCTTCGGCCGGCCCGTCGAGCCGGAGGTGTGGATCACGTACGCGAGGTTCCCGGGACGCACCCCGCTCGCGGGAGGCGTCTCGGGCTCGCGGGCGATCGCGTCCGCGTCGGCGCCCAGGTCCACGACGGCCAGGCCGTCCACCGCCTCGCCGGCCGGCACCGCCTCGGCGCCGCCGCCGGTCACCAGCACCCGCGCGCCGCTGTCGTCCAGCACGTAGCGCAGCCGCTCGGCCGGGTACGTGGGGTCCAGCGGCACGTACGCGCCGCCGGCCTTCAGCACGGCCAGCACGGCGGCGACGAGGTCGGGCGAGCGCTCCACCAGCACGCCCACCCGCACCTCGGGGCCCACCCCGCGCCGCCGGAGGTGGTGCGCCAGCCGGTTCGCGCGCTGGTCCAGCTCGCGGTAGGTGAGCTGCTCGTCGTCCACGCGCACGGCCACCGCCCCCGGCGTTCTGGCCGCCTGCGCCTCGATCAGCTCGTGGATGCACCGGTCGGCCGGGTACTCGGCCGCGGTCTCGTTCCACCCCTCCACCACCTGCCGCAGCTCGGCCTGCGAGAGGAGCGGCAGGCGGTCGACCGGCTGCCGTTCGTCGGCCACCATCGCCTGCAGCACGCGCCGCAGGTAGCCGAAGTAGCGCTCCACCGTCGCGCGGTCGAACAGCGCCGTGGCGTACTCCACGCCACCCACGATCCGGTCGCCCGCGTCCTGCAGCGTCAGCGACAGGTCGAACTTCGCCTGCGCCGCGCCGGTGGAGACCGCGGCGTCCAGCTCCAGCCCCGGCAGCGAGACCCCGTCGCCCAGCGGCGTGT
>DASWMA010000710.1:0-4736 GCA_036399995.1 Longimicrobium sp.
CACGCCGGTGCGGCAGTAGATCACCACCGTGGTGCCCACCGGCTGCGGCGCGGGTCCGCGGGTCTGCTGCCGGCTGCGGCGCGCGCGGCGGGCGGCGGCACTGGTGTCGGCGTAGTCGGGCCGGTCGCGCCGGGGCTGCACCCGCACGTCGCTGGCGAAGCGGGCGCCGGCCAGGCGGTACAGCGCGCGACGCACCTCGGGGCTGCGCAGCGTGGGGTTGGCCTCGCTCACCAGCGTGTTGCGCCAGAACAGGTTGCGCGCGCCGGGGATGTGCCCGGGGCGCGTGACGCCCTCGCCCGCCTCGGCGCCGGAATACTGCTCCGGCGGCCGGGCGTCGATCAGCGCCACGGTGCTGTCGCGCATGTGGCTGCGCACCCACTCGGCGTCCACCAGGATGTCGGCGCGGGGCCGCGGGGTGAAGGCGCCGCGGCGGGCGGCCGGCTCGGCGGTCTCCACGGGGCGCCCGGCGGCGCGCCAGGCTTCGAGGCCGCCGTTCAGGATCGCGGGGGGCTGGCCCAGGTAGTCGAGGGTGAAGAAGGCGCGGGCGGCGCTCAGCCCGCCCATGTCGCCGTACACCACCACGCGGCTGCCGTCCGACACGCCCACGCCCTCGAACACGGCATCCAGCGCCTCGGCTGTCGGCAGCTCGTTCGGCAGCCCGTTGCGTTCGGTGACGATGGACGACAGCGGGAGCCAGCGCGCGCCGGGGATGTGCCCCGCGTCGTAGTCGGCGCGGTTGCGGCCCACGTGCAGCACCACGGTGCCGGGGTCGTTCAGCCGCCCCTGCAACTGCTCCACGCTCACCAGGAACTGGTTGCTCACGGGCGGCGCCGGCACCTCGCGCAGCTCTCGCGGGATCGGGCAGGCGGTCAGCAGCAGCAGCGCCGCGACACCCGCGGCCTTCCTCGTCTTCGTCATCCCCCCTCCGTCAGGTTGCGTATGTTCACGCCAGAATGGAGCTGCGATCAGCGCGGCGCAACGGGAGAACGCCCCACTCGCGCGCCGCGAGCACATCTACCGCCAAACGGCAAGTGCCCGGTGCCCGGTGCCCAGTGCCCAGTGCCCAGTGCCCAGTGCCCAGTGCCCAGTGCCCAGTGCCCAGTGCCCAGTGCCAACAGCAGAGGCCGCCAGAGTGTAGACACGCATCACCCCCGCATCCCCTCTGCACCCGCTGCTATCGTCGAAAACGAGCGCGGGTCTTGCTTCGGTTTTGATTCGGGGGCTATGATTCCCCTCGTGCCGTCCACGCCGTGCCCCTGTCGCAGCCGCACGTGACCGCCGCCTCGCCGCCGTTTCCCGAAGCCGCTCTGCGCGCCGTACTGGCGGGCACCGTCGCGGCGTGGGCCGACCTGCCCTCCGCAGAAGACGAGCCGCGCCGGTTGTACCTCGACGCCTTCGCGGGCGCCGAGTTCCAGTTCGGCACCGGCGTGGAGCGCGCGGCCGACGAGGAAACGCGCGCCGGGGCCGCCATACGCGCGCTGGATTCGGCAGGCGCCGCGCCGCCGGTGGCGCTGTTCGTGGAGGAAGATCCGGCGCACCTGGGCCGCATCTACGCCGAGCTCGAAGACACCGCCGGCGGCGAGCGGCTGCGCGCCACCCGCGACCTGGCCTCGCTGGCCGCCGGCGAGGTGTCGCTGATCGAGATGCCGTTCACGACGGTGGCGGCGGACGTAGCGCGCTTCGCCGCGGGTGCGCGGACGTTCGCGTTCCTGGCGCCGCCCGCCGCCCGCGCGCTGCCGTGGGACGCGCTCCGGCAGATCGCCGCGATGTCGGAGGCGACGGTGCTGATTCGCCTTCCGCACTCGGACTTCGAGAAGCAGGGGCGCCACACCGGTCCGCTGGCGGACCTTCCCGGGTTCGCGCGGCGGATCGTGGAGGGGTGCTCGGCAATGCTCGACGATCCGCGGCACGCATGGCTCCCCGCCTGGCGAGCGGACGCCGCGAGCGGCCAGGCCGCGGCGATGACGGGCGTGCTGGAGCGGTTCCGGACGCTGCTGGACGGCGTGGCTGGCGGCCGCGTCCTCCAGCCGATGGACCTTGAGACGCGGGCCGGCGCGCGCACCTGGCTCTTCCTCCTCACCCCCGACCCCGCCGTCATCCACGGCGCGAACGCCGCCGTCCGCGCCGCAAAGCTGATCGACCGCGCCCCCGCCGCGGCACCGCTCCGCGCGACGACGGAAGCCGCGGTGGATCAGCCATCCGCCGCGCCGCCATCGACAGATGCCGTCGCTGAACCGGTGGCGAGCTCCACGGCCGAGTCTCCGGACAGCGGCGCTGCCCCACCCCGGCGGAAGGGCCGGCGCGCATCGAAGTCCCCCGATCCCGCGCCGTCCCCCGCCGTGCCCGCACCCCAGGCATCCGACCCGCTCTCCGACGTTGCCGTGCCGGAAGCGCCCGCCTCGTCGGCTGCGAACGCGTCGGTGGGATCCGAGTCACCCACCGACGCTGCCGCGCCGGACGCAGCCGAAGCACCCGTGCGAACCGCTGCGCCTTCGGCTGCGAACGCGCCCGGGGAAGCCGCACCCTGCGACGTCGATCCGTCGGGCGGTGCTGAATCACCCGCGCCACGCGTCGCGCCCGAGGAACCGGAGCCGTCCTCCAGCGCCGCCGCGCCAGGTCCGGCCGACGCACCGGCTCCCGCGCGTGCACGTCCGCCTGCAAAGCCGCCCGCGAAGCCGGTCGCGGAGGTGCTGGACCTGTTCGCGGAGGACGTCGCTACGTCCGCCGTGCCCGAGTACGTCCTGCCGACACGGCCAGACCCGGCAGTCCTCGCGGCTGATCTAGAGGCGCGCTTCGCCGGGACCACCGTCGCGTGGAGCGAGATCCTCCGCGCCTTCCCGGCGGCGGACGCGACGCCCGCGGAGCTGAAGACGGCCCTCGCGCTTCTCCGCCGTGGCGGCCGCGCGGCGTACAAGGCGCTCAAGGCGGCCGATGACGCGGTCGAGTTCCCCGCCGAGCCCGTGCTGCGCGAGAAGCCGAAGCGCCGACGGAAGGTGGAGGACGATGCGGGGCTGTTCGGTGGCGGCGAGGAGGGGGGCGAGGAGGAGGGGGGTGGGGCAGGGGGGAAGGGCGATTGAAATCGCTGCAACAACCACACGAAGTCCGCCTTCGCGGACTACCCGGATTCGTGCGGCCGCGATTGTGACGCGCGGCACCGGCCCCGTCAAACCTCCTTCGGCCGTGCTCCACCGCTGCCCCGCCGTGCAGTTGAAGCCTCCCGCAGTTTGGGAGGCTTTCTGTAGTTGTAGCTGCGGCTTCAGCCGCCTTTGGTCGCGATCTCCGCCCGACGCACGCACGGCTCGACGCACGCCGGGATCCGAAACGAACCAGCCCCTCGCCCGGCATCCGGGAGAGGGGCTGGTCGCTTCGTCGGTCCGTGCGGCCGATCAGTCCGTGGCCACCAGCGGGAGGTTGGCGCCGCGGCGGCACTCGGCCACGTACCCCTGCGCCGCGGTGGCACAGGCGCGCTCGCGGCCCTCGCGCGTGTCGTCGAGAATGGCGATCTGCTGGCCCACCGCGTGGTAGCACGCCGGCTTGCTGCCGTCGGGCACCAGCCGGCAGAAGCTCAGCCCGTCGCGGTAGTCGGCGGTCACGTCCACCACGTTCTTCACCACCCCGATCACGCAGTACGGCTGCCCCACCGCCGGCGCCTGCAGGCAGTACTGCACCGCGCGCTCGCGGCTGCCGCGCCCCCACGAGTTGGCGTCGCGACCCAGGCTGATGAAGCAGGTGCGCTGCATCTCGGCCGGCGCCGTCTGGCACTTGGCCGCGGCGTCCTTGAAGTCGCCGTTGTTGCGGTAGAGGATCGCCGAGGTCTGCATCAGGTAGCAGGCCTGCCGGTGGTGCGCCTTCACCACCGTGCACGGGTACAGCGGGTCGTTGTCGTCCAGCGCCTTGAAGGCCTGGGCGCCGCCCGCCGCGCCGTGATGGCCGCCCCCCGCGGCGCCGTGGTGGCCGTCGTGCCCCGCGGCGGCGGGCGGCGCGGCGGGGGCGGCGTGCGCGTGCTGCCCCGCGGGCGCGGCGCCGTGCCCGGCGTGGGCGTTCTTCGCCGCCGTGTCGTGCCCCGCGTGCGCCGGTTTCGCCGCGTCACCCCCGCCGTGCGCGCCGTGGGCGTGCTCGCCGCCGCCCTGGCCCGCCACCTGGGTGACGGCCGTGTGATGGGGATTGGTGGCGTTCACCACGTTCTCCATGAACGCCCCGCCCCAGCACGCCTGCTGCTCGAAGTGGTCACCCAGCAGGTCGCAGCTGTCCAGCGACTTCAGCAGGTGGTGCGCCTGCACCGCCATCAGCCCGTGCCCGATGCCGTGGGCGCACTGGAACTGCAGCCAGCGCTTGTCGGGCGTGCGGTAGTCGGCGCAGAGGCCGTCGAGCTTGGCCTTGTTGACCCCGCCCTCGCCCCCGCGTGAATCGGCGAAGTATCCCTGGATCACCCCGTGATAGCAGCCGCTCTGGAAGTCGGTGGTGCACTTGCCGAACTGCTCGCCCACCGTCTCCGGGCTCTTGTACGCGGCGATCCCGATGCCGTGGGCGAACACGTGCCCCTCGCGCGCCACCGACGGGTCGCGCGCGGCCAGCACCTTCAGCGCGGCGATTGCCTTGTCGACCCCCGCGGGCTCGATCACGCTCACCAGCGCCTTCTCGAGGCAGTCCTGCCGGTCGGCGCAGCGGCGCTGGGCCCACGCGGCGATGTGCTCGGGGTTCGACTGCGGCGTCCACGCGGTGTCGACCCCCGCCAG
>DASWMA010000711.1:0-3356 GCA_036399995.1 Longimicrobium sp.
CGTCGCCGCCGACCCGGAGCCGCGCCTCCCCGATCCCATGTCCCTCCCTCCACACGTCCAGCAGCCCGTACGGCGCCGTCGGCTCCTCCACGTCCTCCAGCATCCCGCGGAAGAACCGCTCGTGCTCCTCCCGCTTCACCGCCGAGCGCGCCTGCGCCACGTAGTTGCGGAAGGGGAGCGGCGCCGGCAGCTCCGACTCCCTGCCCAGCAGGTGCGCCGAGATCTCCTCCTGCAGCACCTGCAGCGACTCGCGGTCGTCCGCCAGGTGGTGCATGAGCATCAGAAGCAGCCACCGGCCACTTGCCCGGTCCTCGGCGATGCACGCCCGCAGCAGCGGCGCCCGCCTCAGGTCCATCCGGTACCGCCGGGGGTCATGGCGCCGCCACAGCTGCCCGGCCGCATCCGCTGCCTCGGCATCCATCTCCACCTCCTCCACCGGCAGCGGCGCGTGCCGCCAGACGAGCTGCACCGGCTCGCGCAGCCCCTCCCAGGCCACGGACGTGCGCAGGATGTCGTGCCGGTCGATCACCGCCTGCAGCGCCGCGAGGTACTGATCCAGGCGCGTGCGGGTGTCGAACTCGGTCACCGTCGACATCAGGTACGGGTCGCCCTCCTCCGACAGCTGATGGTGGAAGAGGAACCCCTCCTGCAGGTGGGTCAGCGGGTAGATGTCCTGCACGTTCGCGGCTCCGCCCGGCACCTCCGCCACGATCCGGTCGATCTCCGCCTGGCTCAGCTCCACCAGCGGCAGCATCTCCGGCGTGATCGACGCGCACCCCTCCGGGATCCCGTTCGCGGGGACCTCCATCTCCAGAGACGCGCCGCCCACGGCCAGGGCCAGCTCGGCCAGCACCGGCGTGGTGAACAGGGCCCGCACTTCCATGTACAGCCCCACCCGCCGCATCCGCCCGATCAGCTTGATCGCCAGCAGCGAGTGCCCGCCTAGCTCGAAGAAGTGGTCCCACCGCCCCACCCGCTCCACCCCGAGCACCTCTGCCCAGATCTCCGCCAACGCCGTCTCGATCTCCCCCAGCGGCGCCTCGTAGCTCCGCCGCGCGTACGCATCCCCCTCCGGCGCCGGCAGCGCCTTGCGGTCCAGCTTGCCGTTCGCGGTCAGCGGCAGCGCGTCCAGCACGACGAACGCCGCAGGAACCATGTACTCCGGCAGGCCCTGGCGCAGGCGGCCGCGCAGCGTCTCGGCCTCCGCCTCACCGACCACGTACGCCACCAGCCGCCGGTCCCCCGGCGCGTCCTCGCGCACCACGACGGTGCAGTCCCCGACGCCGGGCGCCTGGCGCAGCGCGGCCTCGATCTCGCCCAGCTCGATGCGGAAGCCGCGGATCTTCACCTGCTCGTCCAGGCGGCCCAGGTACTCCAGCGTCCCGTCCGCCAGCCACCGCACCCGGTCGCCGCTCCGGTACAGCCGGCCGGGGGCGAAGGGGTCGTCCACGAAGCGCGCGGCGGTCAGCTCCGGACGGTTCAGGTACCCGCGCGCCACGCCGGCGCCGCCCACGTAGAGCTCGCCCGCGACACCAATCGGCACCGGCCGCCGTGCCGGGTCGAGCACGTACAGCCGCAGGTCGGGGATCGCCCGCCCGATGGGGCTTCCCGATCCGCCGAAGACGTCGTCCCGGCTCAGCTGCCGCCAGGTCACGTGCACGGTGGTCTCGGTGATCCCGTACATGTTCACCAGCCGCGGCGTCTCCGTGCCCCGCCGCTCCACCCACTCGCGCAGGGAGGCGGGCTCCAGCGCCTCGCCGCCGAAGATCACGTTGCGCAGCGCCAGGTCGCCGCCCCGCTCGCCGTCCACGCGGATGAACTGGCGGAAGGCCGAGGGGGTCTGGTTCAGCACCGTCACGCCCTCGCGCCGCACCAGCGCGTGGAACGCCTCGGGGTCGCGGCTCACGTCCACCGGCACCACCACCACGCGGCCGCCGTAGAGCAGCGCGCCCCAGATCTCCCAGACGGAGAAGTCGAACGCGCAGGAGTGGAAGAGCGTCCACACGTCGTCCGGGCCGAAGCCGAACCAATGGTCAGTGGCGCTGAACAGGCGCGCGACGTTGCGGTGCTCGATCAGCGCCCCCTTGGGCGCGCCGGTGGAGCCGGAGGTGTAGATGACGTACGCCAGGCTCTCCGGCGTCGCCCCGCTCGCGGGGTTCTCCATGCTCTCGGCCGCGACCTCCGCCCGCGCGGCGTCGAGGCCGATCAGCTCCACGCCGTTCGGCACCGGGAGCGTGGCGCGGACCTTCTCCTGCGCCAGCAGCACCGGCACTCCGGCGTCGGAGAGGGTGAAGGCCAGCCGGTCCGCCGGATACGCGGGGTCCAGCGGCACGTACGCGCCACCGGCCTTGAGCACCGCCAGGATGGAGACGATCATCTCCAGCCCGCGCTCCAGGCAGAGGCCCACGCGCACCTCGGGCCCCACACCGCGCCGCCGCAGGTAGTGGGCGAGCTGGTTGGCGCGGGCGTTCAGCCCGGCGTAGCCCAGCGCCTCTCCTTCGTAGACGGCCGCCACCGCCATCGGCGTCCGCGCCGCCTGGGCCTCGAACAGCTCGTGGATGCACCGGTCCGCCGCATACTCGGCCTCCGTCCGGTTCCACTCCTCCACCACCAGGCCGCGCTCTTCGGCCGAGAGCAGCTCCAGCCGCGAGAGCCGCACGTCCGCATCCGCGGCGACCTGCCCCAGCACCCGCTCCAGGTGCCCCAGCATCCGCCGGACGGTGGAGCGGTCGAAGAGGTCGGTGCTGTACTCCAGCACGCCTCCGACGCCGCCGTCGTGCGGGACGGCGGTGAGCGCCAGGTCGAACCGGGTGGTCTCCGACTCCGCGGCCACCCCCTCCATCCGCAGCCCCGCGAGGCCCGAGCCGGAGCCGTCGAGGTTCTGGAGGATGAACATCACCTGGAAGAGCGGCGCGTGGCTCAGTGAGCGCTCGGGCCGCAGCTCGGCCACCAGCCGCTCGAACGGCACCTCCTGGTGCTCGTACGCGCCCAGCGTCACCTCGCGCACGCGCCCCAGCAGCTCGCGGAAGGTGGGGTCGGCCGAGAGGTCGGTACGGAGGACGAGTGTGTTGGCGAAGAAGCCGATCAGCTCCTCCACCTCGCGCCGCGTGCGACCGGCGATGGGGCTGCCCACGACGACGTCCTCGCTCCCGCTGTACTTCGACAGCAGCAGCTGGAAGGCGCCCAGCATCACCATGTACAGCGTGGCGCCCTCACCGCGGCCCAGCGCCTGGAGACGGTCGAGCAGCGCGCGCGGCAGGTCGAACCTCTCCCGCGCGCCGCGGTGCGACTGCACCGGCGGCCGGGGCCGGTCCGTCGGCAGCTCCAGCAGCGCCGGCGCGCCCGCCAGCCGCTCT
>DASWMA010000712.1:0-1690 GCA_036399995.1 Longimicrobium sp.
TCCACAAGTCCGACGTGGGCGGCGTGGTGGTGGGGGTGGAAGACGGAGCCGAGCTGGCGCGGGCGTGGGTGCAGCTCACGCAGGACGCGCCCCGCCGCGCCGGGATCGGGCCGGACGACGTGGAGGGCGTGCTGGTGCAGAAGATGGTGAGCGGCGGGAAGGAAACGATCGTCGGGATGACCAGCGACCCGCAGTTCGGGCCCGTGCTGATGTTCGGGCTGGGCGGGATCTACGTGGAGGCGCTGGGCGACGTGGTGTTCCGCGTGCACCCCGTGCGCGACGTGGACGCGGCGGAGATGGTGCGCGCCATCCGCGGCCGCCGCCTGCTGGAGGGCGTGCGCGGCGAGCCCGCCAGCGACCTGGGCGCGGTGGAGGAGGTGATCGCACGCATCAGCCAGCTCGTCGGCGACCACCCCGCCATCCACGAGATGGACGTGAACCCCTGGCTCGCGTTTCCCGAGGGCGGCGTGGCGGTGGACGGGCGGATCTCGATCCGCACCGAGCCGCCGGCGCGATAGGCGGCTGGCGCGCGGACGCTAGTCGCGGGCGGAGACGAAGTCGTTGATCTGCGTGATCGGCCGGAGCTCCACCGCGCCGCCGGCTCGCGCGCAGGGCGTGTCCTTCACCAGCCGGATCGCCTCGTCCAGGTCCGCCGCCTCGATCACGCCGAAGCCGGCGAGCGGGGCGGTGGACGCGGCGAACGGGCCGTCCGTGGTGCTCGGCGTGCCGTCCCAGGCGCGCACCACGGTGGGCGTCTGCGCCACCGCGCCCACCAGGTCGCCGCGCTGCCTCAGCACGTCGTCCTGCGCCAGCAGCGCCCGCTGCTCCTTCTCGCTCAGCGCCACCCAGTCCTTCTCGTCGCCGTAGGCCAGGCAGAGGAATTTCATCGATTCTCCCGTTCGGACGGACGTGCCGGCCGGTGGTCGGTCCACCGCCGTCCGTCAGAATACACCGCGAGTCGCGATTGAGACACGGCCCGCGGGGATAAGTGCATTCCTCGCCCCGGCCAACAGCAGGTCTCACACGGAGGGAACGGAGAAGCCGCGGCGGTTCTCCGTTTCCTCCGTTCCCTCCGTGTGAGACCCTCATCCCGTCTTTCCAGACGTCGTTCTGGATTCGACGGGATCTTTATCCCGCACGAGCGACTGCAGCCTGGTATCCCGTGACCTGAAATCCCGGAATGGGGTCGCCTCGATCACGGATCACCCCGATCCACGCGGTCCATGCCAGGAGGGCGCCGACCACCGCCAGCCACAGCAGCATGGCCGGAACCCACGGGTCCGGATGCGGGACGATCACCAGCAGCGCGTTCCGCGGAGACAGCACCCCCGGCGCGAGCAGCCCGGCCACAGGGAACACGGACATCTGCAGCATCCCGCTCCACCCCACCGACCAGCCCAGGAGATGGTCGCGCGCGAGCACCTGCGGAAAGGAGCTCATCAGGTACACGAGCAGCGCCGCGCCGGCCGCCCCCGCGTAGCTCCCGGCGGGGCGCAGGCCGCCGGCCGCTCCGGCCGCCTGCGCCACGATCACCGCCGCCAGCACCAGCTCCAGCCACACCGCGCCGGCCGCCACCCGCGCCAGCCGCATGGCCAGCGCACCCGCCGGCACGGGCTCCAGGCGGCGCCGCCACGGCCCCCGTCCGCGCAGCCACACCACCATCGGCCACCAGAAGGCGATGATGATCACC
>DASWMA010000713.1:0-32224 GCA_036399995.1 Longimicrobium sp.
GAAGCCGCGCGGCAGTCCTCGCGAAAGGCGGCTGAAGCCGCGGCAACAACGACGAAAAGCCTCGCAAACTGCGCGAGGCTCCCGGGTGCCATGAAGAGCCGGCCGCTCGGTGCCCCTCCGCACCCCGGCACGCGCTCCGGCCTGAGGATGCGGCACGATCGGCACCGATGTCCGTGCCGCGCGCCAGCATTGCGGCTGCACCGGCACTGGTAGTCCGCGCAGGCGGACTTCGTGTGGTCGTTGCAGCGGTTTCAACCGCCCTTCGGAGGAGAGGGCGCGCGGCCTTCCTCTCAAACCACCGATCTACATCTAC
This sequence comes from Longimicrobium sp., assembly GCA_036399995.1. Lineage (GTDB taxonomy): Bacteria > Gemmatimonadota > Gemmatimonadetes > Longimicrobiales > Longimicrobiaceae > Longimicrobium. Next base: position 314 of record DASWMA010000713.1, read on the forward strand.
CGGGTGCCGTTGCCGGTGCCGGTTTCCGGAAGCAGCGACACGCGGACGTAGCGGCTGGGGTCCAGGTACCGGCGCGCGGCGTCGCGCAGCTCGGCGGGGGTGAGCGTCTGCGACAGCGGCGCGGAGGGGATCAGGCGCGGGTCCCAGCCGTTCATGTCGTAGCCGACCAGCGCGCCCATCCACCAGTTGTTCTCGCGGATCTGCACCTCGCGCTCGCGGCGCTGGGCCTCGCGCGCCTTCTGCAGCTCGTCGGCCGTGGGGCCGGTGGCCTTGAGCGAGTCGATCTCGGCGAACACCGCGCGGGTGAGCTCTTCCAGGCGCTCCGGGTCGGCGCCGAAGTCGATGGAGAAGCGGAACTCCTCCGTGGGCTCCTTCGTGATCCCCGCGCCCACGCCCACGTTGTAGGTGCCGCTCAGGTCCTCGCGCAGCCGCTCGCGCAGGCGGATCTCCAGCACGTCGCCCAGGGTGCGCAGCAGCGACGACGTCCGCCGGTCGAAGGGCGTGGGGCCGTTGAAGACGATCGAGGTGCGGCTCTTGGGCTCCACCCCGCGCCGTACCGTACGCTGCACCACGCCGGCCGGCGGACGCACGCCCACGTCGCGCCACGTCTCCTTGCGCCCCGTCGACGGGAGGCCGCCCAGGTAGCGCTCCACGTACGGCCGCACCGAGTCGGGGTGGAACGCGCCCACCAGGTAAAAGGTGAAGTCGCCCGCGTCGGCGAAGCGCTCGCGGTAGATGGCGAGCGAGCGGTCGAGGCTGAGCGAGTCGAAGGTGGCGGCGCTGAACGGCCGCTCGCGCACGTGGTTCTGAGTGAGCACCGCGCCCAGCGTGTCGCGGAAGGCGCCCTCGGGGCTGGCGCCGCGGTCGCGCATGGCCGTGCGGCCGCGCTGCAGGTACGCCTGCCACGCCGCCGTGTCGCGCCGCGGCTGCGTCATGTACAGGTACACCAGCTGGAACAGCGTCTCCACGTCGCGCGGGCTGGCGTAGCCGCTCACGTTCTCGCCCAGGTCGTTCACGCTGGTGCCCACGCTGGCGGCCCGGCCGGCCAGCCGCTTGGTGAGGTCGGTGGCGCTCAGCCGGCCCACGCCGCCCACCGCCACCGCGGCACCCGCGGCCTGCGCGTGGCGCAGCAGGCTGTCCGGGAGCAGCGAGGTGCCGCCGGGGCTGCGGCCGGCCAGCAGGATCTCGTCGCGCTTGAAGTCGGTGGGCTTCAGCACCACGCGCACCCCGTTCTGCAGCCGCCACTCGGTCACCCCGATCTCGGGGATGGTGGTGGTGGAGACGATGCGCCCCGGCGCCGGCTCGCGGTCGAGCAGCGGCGCGTCGGAGACGGTGTCGGCATAGGCGGTGAGGGTGGCACGGCTCACCGAGTCGACCACGGCGGCCAGCCGGCGCTCGTCGGGAACCGGGGTGGTGTCGGGCGCCACCACCAGCACCGTGCGGTCGGTGGCGGCGAAGGCGCGGCGCGCGGCGCTGTCCACCTCGGCCAGGGTGATGCGGGGGAGGAGGTCGCGGTTCAGCGCGTATTCGGTGCTGGTGGAAAGGAGCGCGCCGCGGTACAGGTAGTGCCCCGCGTAGCGCCCGGCGAAGTCGGCCGAGGTTTCCTTGGTCCTCTCGGCGTAGATCTGCTCCCACTGCCGGAGCAGGTCGGCGCGGGTGCGGTCGAGCTCGGGCTGGGTGAAGCCGAAGCGGGCCGCGCGCTCGCCCTCCGCCAGCAGCGCGGCCAGCCCGCGCGCCGTGCCGCCGGAGGGCACGCGGGCGCTCAGGTAATAGGCGTCCACCGGGCGCACCAGCGAGCCGCGGTAGGTGCTCACGTCCTGGAAGGGCGCGTCGGGGCGCTGGGTCATGTCGCTCATGCGGCGGTCCAGCATCCACGCATACAGCGACTCCACCACGCTCTCGCGGTACAGCGCCGCCGTCCGCCGCACCCGCGCGGGCACCTTGCGGACGACGTCGATCGAGGTGCCGCTGGCCTCGCGGTCGGTGGCCACCGAGAAGCGCGTCTCGGTGTGCGCGGGCACGCCGAACGCCGTGCGCGGCCGGGCGTTCGCGCGCGGCGGGATGCGGCCGAAGCGCTCGCGGATCATCGCCTCCACCCGGGCCGGGTCGAAGTCGCCCACGGCCACCACGGCCATCAGGTCGGGGCGGTACCAGTCGGTGTAGAAGCGGCGGATCGTTTCCACCGGCGCGTTGCGGATGATCTCGGGGTCGCCCACGGGGAGGCGCTCGGCGTAGCGGCTCCCGCCGAAGAGCACGGGGAACTGCTTGTCGCGGATGCGCGCGCCGGCGCCGCGGCCCTGCCGCCACTCTTCCACCACCACCCCGCGCTCGCGGCGCACCTCGGCGGTGTCGAAGGCGATCCCCGTGGCCCAGTCTTCCAGGATGTCGAGCCCCTTCGCCAGCACGCCCGCCGTGTCGGTGGGGAGGGTGAGCATGTACACGGTCTCGTCGAAGCTCGTGTACGCGTTCACGTCGGGGCCGAAGCGCATCCCCACGCTCTCCAGGAACTGCACGATCTGGTGCCCGGCGAAGCGGCGGGTGCCGTTGAACGCCATGTGCTCCACCAGGTGCGCCAGCCCGCGCTGGTCCGGGTCCTCCAGGATGGAGCCGGCGTTCACCACCAGCCGCAGCTCGGCGCGCTTGGGCGGCTCGGCGTTGCGGCGCACGTAGTAGGTGAGCCCGTTCGGCAGCCGGCCGATCACCACGCTGGTGTCGCGCGGCAGCGTGTCCGCCGCGGACGGCGGCGCGGCGGGGCGCGGCGGCGCGGGTGCACGCGTCTGCGCGGCGGCGGGCGCGGCCGCGAGCGCGGCGGCCGCGGCCAGGGCGGGGAGGATCGAACGGAGTCGCATCAGGTCGAGATTCGGTGTAATTCGGGCAAACATGCGAGTGAACTCGCCGCTACGACGGCACACAGTCCGCCTGCGCGGACTTCGCTCTCCGCGCCATCGATCCACGGAACGGACATCGGCGCACCCGCCGGACGCAAATCCGGGGCGCACCAGGGTTCGGCGCGTCGTTTCCGGGTGTGCCTGTACGCTCGCAGGACGGCAAAGGTCCGGCACAGCGGCATTTGGCAGGACCCCGGCGCATGCCGCGGCGGCCCCCCTCCCCCGGCCCCTCCCCCCGCTCCGCGGGGGGAGGGGAGCACTTCAACTACCACAAGCCGGGGGGGCGGTGCCGCGCACCATCACCTCGGCCACACCGCAGCCGGTAGTCCGCGAAGGCGGACTTCGTGTGGTTGTTGCAGCGGATTCATCCGCCCTGCCGACCGCGGATTCACCCGCCCCGCCACCCACGAATTCACCCGCCCGGCCGTCCGCGGATCCCCTCCATCGTCGTCACCCCTCCCCCGTCCGCCTTGACTCGCGCCCGACCCGCCGTGACCTTGTCCTTCTCTTCCCCCGTGCGCGAAAGCCGTCTCCGAAGATGCAGGCCGACACCTTCGCCAAGCTGGTCATCCTCGAGACGCTGATCGACGCCGAGGTGGGGTTCTGGCTGGAGCATCACCCCATCTCGCCCGACCGCTTCCGCGAGGGGCTGGTGGCGCGCGTGAGCGACCTGCTCGACGAGATCGACCGGCTCGACGACGTCGCTTCAGGGCGCGTGTACGACGCGCTGGTCGACTTCCTGAGTGGGCTGGGCGACGACGACGCGGGGATGGTGGAGGCCGCGCTCCGCTTCAAGCGCGCGGTGGACCGGCTCACCGACCGGGCGCTGGAGCCGCGCGCCCGCGACGACGCCTCCACCTGGGCCGTGGTGCTCGACGAGCTGCTCGAGGAGCTGTCGGCCGAGTACCCGGCGTGCGCGATGGACGGCGCACGCGGCGACCCGCGTGCCTGCCTGCGCGCCCGCGCCCTGGCCCGCGCCGCGCGCGATGCCGGCGAGCGGATGGTGGCCGCCCGCCGCACCGACAGCCGTACCCTGCTGCGCGACGACCTGGACCGGCTCTACTTCGCCGTGGAGCACCGCGCCGAGCCGGCGGCCGAGGTGGAGGCGCTGATCCGCGCGCCGCAGCGCATCGCCCGGCGCGCGCGGCCCAGCACGCTGCGCACCATGGGCGCCTACGTGATGGGCCAGCTCCTGAGCCGCCGCCCGAAGGGCCCGCGCACGCCCTGACACGGCCGACGGCCGATCGAATGCCCGACGCACCGGCGCACTTCCGCACTCGCGAACCGCTTCGCGATGCGTGCGACACGAAAGGAACCTCGATGGACATCAACACCGGCGAACGGCGGCTGGTGAGCATCCGCCGCTTCGTACCCCAGCACCGCCGCGGCGAGTACGCCGGCATCTGGGCGACGCTGCACGCGGCGGCCACCTCGCGCGGCGCGCACGCCTGGCACTTCGTGAGCTCCGACACGCCCGGGGTGTTCCTCGAGTTCCTGGAGTTCGGCCCCGAGAGCGACCTTCGCAACGACCCGCAGGTGCTGGAGGTGATCCGCGAGCTGCACAACGAGTTCGGGATGCCGTACCCCACGCCCAACACGCTCGAGGAATGGGTGGAGGTGACCACCAAGCCGAGGCAGACCCCATGAGCGCCGGCGACCTCGATCGGCTGATCGCCCTGCTGCTGGAGCGCTCGTTCCGCGTGGGCGACTTCGTGCTCGCGTCGGGCGCGCGCAGCAGCTACTACGTGGACGCGCGCACCACCACCACGCACGCCGAGGGGCAGGCGGTGGTCGGCCGGCTGGGGCTGGCCGCCATCCGCGACGCGGGCCTGCGCCCCGCCGCCGTGGGCGGGCTCACGCTGGGCGCCGACCCCGTGGCCTACGCCATCGCCCACGCCAGCTGGATCGCCGGCGACCCGGTGAACGCCTTCACCGTGCGCAAGGAGCCCAAGGCGCACGGCACCGGGAAGCGCGTGGAAGGCTGCTTCGCCGCGGGCGACGAGGTGGTGGTGATCGAAGACACCGTCACCACCGGCGGCAGCGCCATCAAGGCGATCCACGCCGTGGAGGCCGAGGGCGGGAGGGTGCTGGCCGTGCTGGCCCTGGTGGACCGCGAGGAAGGCGGCCGCGAAGCCATCGAGCGCGCCGGCTACGCCGTGCACACGCTGGTGCGGGTCAGCGACCTGCTGGCGCGGAGCGACGCACGGAGCGACGGCGACACGGGCGATTGACCCCACGTTCCGGGTCGTGGTGGTGGGACGGAGGAAACGGGGTGGATCCGGGCGTGTCCCTCCGCTGCGCTCCGGCCGGGCTGCGCGCTGCGTAGGGCACGATACCGCCGTGCCCAACGCAGCCGGGCCACCGCCGCGCCCGCCTTCCAGCCGATCCCTCAACGTCCGTCACGCGCGGCGGCGTCCCGGCCCTCCGGGCGCGCATCCCTCACGCAACGTGGCGTTTCCACCCGTTCCAGCGCGATGGCTCCGGGTCCGGAGATCCGTCGTCGGACCGACATCGCTGAACCGTCACACGGAGAAGCGGGGAAGAACGGAGGACCCGTCGCAGCTCTCCGTTTCCTCCGTTATTCTCCGTTCCTCCGTGTGACCCCAGCAGACCCTGAATCCGGGCAGCACATCGCGAGACGAGCGGCTGCCCGAGGCGTGCTGTCTGCGTGAGAGGACCATTCGAAGTGCCGGGCGAGCCATCGTCCGGCACTTTTAGTGATCCTGCACCCATCCAGGCTCTCTCTCTTCCGGCCACGGCTGACCCGTCTCCGGCGTCCAACTGCTACGACATTTGACGCCACGTCTTTTCCGACGTATAATCGTGCGTCCCACACCGAACGACGTAGCATCGACATCCGCACGGGGGCTCACCCCCGGATCATCTGCGGAAACTGCTACTCCCGCATTTCGCTCCCGCCGTGGTGGCCGCCCTTCTGGGGCCACATCGGTTCCCTCTCTTCGTTCTTTTCGTCTCCCTCATGCCTACAGCAAATCCGTTGCGAACATCCGCAGCGCCGCGCCGCCTCGTGCTTGGTGCGCTCGCCCTCGCCTGCACGGCGGCCGGGTGCGCGGGAAGCGGCGAAACCATCGTGATCGGCACCGCCGGCCCGTTCAAGGAAGGCTACGCCACCATGGTGCGCCACGCCGTGGAGATGGCCGTGGCCGAGGTGAACGCGGCCGGCGGCGTGAATGGCCGGCGGCTGGAGGTGCTGGCGGTGGACGACGAGGGCGACGGCGTGAAGGCCGGCGCCGTGGCGCGCTCGTTCTACCAGAACGCCAGGGTGGTGGGCGTGGTGGGCCACGCCAACTCGGGCGGGATGGTGGGCGCGGCGCCCGAGTACGACCGCGGCCTTCCCGCGGTGGTGCCCAGCGCCACCAGCCCCGAGATCACCGGCATCTCGCCCTGGGTGTTCCGGGTGACGGTGAACGACTCGGTGAACGGCGCCAACCTGGCCCGCTACGCCGCCGGCCTGGGGAACCGCAAGGTGGTGGTGCTCTACGAGAACAACGTGTACGGGCGCGACCTGGCGCAGGCGTTCCTGGCCGCGTACCCCGGCCGCCCGCTGGGGGTGGACCCCATCGCCGGCGACGGGAGCAAGGTGGAGCCCTTCATCTCGTACTACAAAGGCGTGCGGCCCGACCTGGTGTTCGTGGCGGGAACGGAGGCCTCGGGCCGCGCGCTGCTGCGCGAGGCGGTGCGGCAGGAGTTCCGCACCCAGTGGCTGGCCGGCGACGGGTGGCCGGGCGTGGCGGTCGACACCGCCGCGGCCGAGGGCGCGCTGATCGCCACCCCGGTGCGGCTCGACGGCACCGACCAGGGCCGCCGCTTCGCCGACGCCTTCGCCGCGCGCTACGGCGTACGCCCCGACGCCAACGCCGCCATGGCCTACGACGCCGCCCAGCTGCTGATCCGCGCCATCGGCCAGGCCGGCGCCGACCGCGGCCGCATCCGCGACTGGCTGGCCACCGTGAAGGGCGGCAACGCCTTCCGCGGCGTGACCGGCGAGATCCGCTTTCGCCCCGACGGCGACCCCGACCGTTCGGGCTTCGTGATGACCCGCGTGCAGGGCGGCACCCTGGTTCCCCTGGAGGAGGCCCGATGAGCCAGGTCGTATCCCGCGGACGCATCGCCACCCGCCTGCTGGCCGGGTTCGGCGTCCTCTTCGTCCTTCTGCTGGTGACCGGCGCCGTGGGGTGGACCACGCTGCGCACCCTTTCGGGAAGCATCCGCGCCGCCAACGAGGGGGTGGAGCAGGAGAGCCGCCTGAGCACCGCGCTGGCCACCGACGTGGCGCGCGAGATCGCCGTGGCGGCGCGCTACATCGAAGAGAGCGACCCCGCCGCGGCGGCCGCCTTCGACAGCCTGCGCTGGCACACGCACGGCACCCACCGCCAGCTGCGCCGCCGCCAGCTGCGCACCGAGGACAAGGCGGTGCTGGTGGGGATCGACCAGGCGCTCAGCGACGCCGAGGTGCGCTACGTGGTGGCGCGGCGGCTGCGCGAGATGGGGCGCGTGGCCGAGGCCCGCGCGCAGACCGACAGCGCCCGCGCCATCGAGGCCGCCATGCTGGGCGACCTCGACAGGCTGGGCGACGCCAAGGCCCGGCGGCTGGGGCAGAGCGCCGCGGCGCTGGCGGCGGGCGCCAGCCGGCGCGCGTGGCTGCTGGTCGCGCTGATCGCGGTGACCGCCGTGGTCGCCGCCGTGGTGGTGATCCGCGTCGTCCGGTCGATCAGCGGCCCGCTGGAGCAGCTGGCCGGCCACGCCGAGGCGCTGGGCGACGGCGACCTGACCGCGCGCACCGGCGGCAAGCTCCCGGGCGAGCTGGGGGTGCTGGCGGTGGCGATGAACCGCACCAGCGAGTCGCTGTCGCGCATCGGCGCGGGGGCGGCGGGCGCGGCCGACGGGATCGCGCGCTCGGCCGACGACCTGGGCGTGATCAGCGCCCAGCTGGCGGCGGCGGTGGAAGAGGTGACGCGCTCGGTGGGGCAGGTCTCCAGCGGCGCCACCGACCAGGTGGCGCGCCTGCGCCGCGTGGACGACGCGCTGCGGGCCATGCTGAGCCAGGCGCGGCGCGTGGCGGGCGAGGTGCGGCAGGTGTCGGAGCTGGCCGCCAGCATCGAAGAGGTGGCCCGCACCCGGCGCGAAGAGACGGCGCAGGCGCTGCAGGCGCTGATCGAGATCAAGGCCGCGGTGATGGCCGCCGCGGGCGAGACGCAGGCGCTGCACGCCGCCGTGGGCGACATCGGCGCCTTCGTGCAGACGGTGAACCAGATCGCCGAGCAGACCAACCTGCTGGGGCTGAACGCGGCAATCGAGGCGGCGCGCGCCGGGGCGGAGGGGAACGGCTTCGCCGTCGTCGCCGGCGAGGTGCGCAAGCTGGCGGGCGAGGCGCGCGCCGGGGCCGAGAACGTGGCCGGCATCACCCGCACCGTCCGCGAGCGGGTGGACGCCACCGCCCGGGCGATGACGGCCGGTGCCGCGCGCGTGGAAGAGATCGAGAAGGTGGCCGAGCAGATCGAGGCCGCGCTCGCCACCATCCTGCACGCCGCCGAGCGCACCCGCGCCGCCGCCGAGAGCGTGACCGACGCGGCCGAGGGGAACGCCGCCGCCGCGGTGGAAGCCGCCGACGGGATCGCCGCGGTGGCCGAGACGGCGGTGATCCACGCCGAAGCGGCCGACGGCGTGCGCGCCGCCACCACGCAGCAGCAGAGCGCCTGCGAGCTGGTGGCCGACGCCACCACGCGCCTCACCGCCAACGCCGCCGAGCTGCGCTCGCTGGTGGGCAACCTGCGCGTGGGCGAGTTCGACGCGGAGCCGGCGGTGAGCACCGTGACCGAAGAGGTGACCAGGCCCGCGCCGGAGCCGCGGCAGTTCATCGACATCACCGCCGTAGCCTTGAACGAGCTCGTCCCCGCCGGGCAGATGAGCGCGCACGAGCGGCTCAGGCGGCGGCGCGAGCGGGCGGGGGTGTAGGGGGCCGTCCATACGACCGGCACCCGGGTCAGCCGCTGGGATTGCACCGGGCGGTTGACACCGCGGCAACGACGACACGAAGTCCGCCTTCGTGGACTACGGCCAATCGGTCACTCCGAAACTCTGGCGCGCGCATCTGGCCTCGCTTTCTGCGATCCCGGATGCGCGCGCCGGCGTTGCGTGTACACCGGGACCTGTAGTCCGCGAAGGCGGACTTCGTGTGGTTGTTGCAGCGAATTCATTCGCCCTTCCCAGCCGCCGCCCCATCCCTCCCCGCTGGCCCCTCCGGCGTTCACGCGCTACTCTCAATCCCCGAGTCGCCGTCCCGTTCCACCCGCCTCGAACGCCGGATGAACCGCACCTTACCGCTGGCCGCGCTCGCGTGCGCCGTGCTGGCCGCCGCGCCCGCCCGCGCGCAGCAGCGCAGCGTCGAATACGAGATCGCGTTCCCCAACGCCGCGCACCACGAGGCGCAGGTGACCGCCACCTTCCGCGGCGTGCCGCAGGGCCGGCCGCTGCAGGTGCGCATGAGCCGCTCGAGCCCCGGGCGCTACGCGCTGCACGAGTTCGCCAAGAACGTCTCCGACGTGCGCGCGGTGGACGCCTCGGGGCGCCCGCTGACGGTCACCCGCCCCAACCCGCACCAGTGGGACGTGACCCCGCGCGGCAGCACCGTGCGCGTGAGCTACATCGTGTACGGCGACCGGACCGACGGCACCTACCTGGGGGTCGACGCCACGCACGCGCACATGAACATGCCGGCCACCTTCCTGTGGGCGCGCGGGATGGCCGACGCGCCGATCCGGCTGCGCATCCGCCCGCAGCCGGGGTGGCGCGTGGCCACGCAGCTCCGGCCCACGGCGGACTCGACCGTGTTCGAGGCGCCGCACCTCCAGTACTTCATGGACTCGCCCACCGAGGTGGGCCCCGTCTCCGTCCGCACCTGGACGGCCACGCACGGCGGGCGCACCTCCACCTGGCGGCTGGCGGTGCACCACCTGGGGAGCGAGGCGGCGCTCGACACCTTCGCCGAGATGACCAAGCGCGTGGTCGCCGAGCAGGTGGCGATGTGGGGCGAGCCGGCGGGGTACGACTTCGGCACCTACACCTTCATCGCCGACTACCTGCCGTGGGCCAACGGCGACGGGATGGAGCACCGCAACAGCACCATCGTCACCAGCTCGCGGTCGCTCACCCACCCCCAGCAGCGGCTCGACAACCTGGGCACCGTCTCGCACGAGCTCTTCCACAGCTGGAACGTGGAGCGCCTTCGCCCGCAATCGCTGGAGCCGTTCGACTTCGAGCGCGAGAACATGTCGGGCGAGCTGTGGTTCGCCGAGGGCTTCACCAGCTACTACGACGCGCTCTTCATCCGCCGCGCGGGGATCTTCACCGACGAGCAGTACGCCGAAGACGTCAGCGGCAACGTCAACACCGTGATCACCGCTCCCGGCCGCCGCCGCTTCAGCGCGGTGGAGATGAGCATGCAGGCGCCGTTCGTGGACGCCGCCGTCTCCATCGACCCGGTCAACCGCTCCAACAGTTTCATCTCGTACTACACCTGGGGCGCGGCGATCGGGCTGGGGCTCGACCTGTCGATCCGCACGCGCTTTCCCGGGCTGAGTCTGGACGACTACATGCGCGCCCTGTGGCGCCAGTACGGCCGCGCGCAGAGCTCAGCGCTGGCGCCGGAGCGGCCGTACACGACCGCCGACCTGCGCCGCGTCCTCGGCGAGGTCACGCGCGACACCGCGTTCGCCAACGACTTCTTCCGCCGCTACATCGAGGGCCGCGAGGTGGTGGACTACCAGCGCCTGCTGGCGGCGGGCGGCTTTTTGCTGCGCCCGGCGCACGCGGGGCAGCCGTGGCTGGGTGCAGCGCAGATGGCGGCGGGCGAAGATTCGAGCGTGATCGTGGGCGTCACCCTGATCGGGAGCCCGCTGTACGCCGCCGGGATCGACCGGCTCGACCGGGTGTACGCCGTGGATGGCGTGGCCACCCCCACCCCCGACGCGCTGCGCGCGGCCATCGAGCGGCGCCGGCCGGGCGAGACGGTGCGGATGGACGTGGCGCAGCGGGGCACCCGCCGCGAGGTGGCGGTGCGGCTGGCCGAGAACCCGGAGATGCAGGTGGTGACCTACGAGAGCGCGGGGGTGCCGGTGACCGACGCGATCCGCGCCTTCCGGCGTGGCTGGCTGGGCTCCAGGGCGGGTGCGCGGTGATCCCGCACGGCATCCGCCGTCCGGCGGGGGTGCTGGCGGCCGTGATCGGCTTCTGCGCCTGCAACGGCGACAACGGCAAGGGACAGGGCGTGGAAGAGACACCGCAGGCGCCGGCCGTGAGCGCCACCCTGGTGCGGGAGTACCCGCACGACACCGCCGCCTTCACCCAGGGGCTGGTGTTTCACGGCGGCCACTTCTACGAGAGCACCGGCCGCACCGGCCGCTCCACGCTGCGCCAGGTGGAGATCGCCACCGGCAAGGTGCTGCGCCAGCACGACGTGCCCGCCCAGCACTTCGCCGAGGGGCTGGCCCTCCTCCGCGGCCAGCTCTACCAGCTCACCTGGCAGGACCGCGTGGGCTTCATCTACGACCCGGCAGACTTCCGGCAGGTGGGGACCTTCCCGTACGAGGGGGAGGGGTGGGGGCTCACGACGGACGGCCAGTCGCTGATCCTGAGCGACGGGAGCAACCAGCTCCGCTTCATCGACCCCGGCAGCAACACCGTACGCCGCACGGTTAGCGTGATGGACGGCACGGTGTACGTGAACGACCTGAACGAGCTGGAGTGGGTGAAGGGCGAGGTGTGGGCCAACGTGTGGCACACCGACCGTATCGCCCGCATCGACCCGCAGACGGGGAAGGTGAAGGGGTGGGTGGAGCTGACCGGGATGATGGACCCGTCGCGGCTGGTGGACAAGGAGTCGGTGGCCAACGGGATCGCCTACGACGCCGCGACCGACCGGCTGTGGGTGACGGGGAAGCTGTGGCCGGCGCTGTTCGAGATCACGGTTCCCGGCGTGGCGGGCGGAGGATCGGCGCCCGCGGGTGCGGCTCCCGCGCAGCCCGCGGCGGCACCTCCGGCGCCGTAGGGGCATCCTCCGTGCGTTGGCGGATGATGGTTTGAAACTCCGGCTCGGGTGGGTCCGTACTGTATCCCGAGCAGGACGTCGATCACCCGAACCGCTGGACCCCCGTGCTCCTTCTCCTGCGTTACGTTCTCAAGACGGTGGTCCTGGGATACGTCATCAAGTTCCTGGGCCGCTTCTTCCCGATTCTCCTCCGCCTCCTGCGTTTCTGGCGGTAGCGAGCGACCGACGTACCGGCGTGCTCCACGCCCGGGGCCGCGCGACAGGATTCGCGCAGCCCCGGGCGTGTTTTTCTGGTACGGAGGTACGGAGGTACGGAGGTACGGAGGTACGGAGGTACGGAGGTACGGAGGTACGGAGGTGCCGGGCGGATTCATCCCAATGCATGTCATCCTGGCTCCCACCGCGCTGCGCACGACCACGGAGGATGAGAGAAGCAGCGACCTCGTTGATGAAGCCTCGCGCAGTTTGCGAGGCTTTTCGTGGTTGTTGCTGCGGCTTCAGCCGCCGGTGGACGTCGTTAGTCCGTACTCCGTACCTCCGCACCTCGTCGTCACGTCGCGGGCATCACGCGGTGGACGGCGCGGAGCAGGGCGCGGGCCTTGTTCAGCGTCTCCTCGTACTCGGATGACGGGTCGCTGTCGGCCACGATGCCGGCGCCGGCCTGCACGTGCGCGCGGCCGCCCTCGGCCGCCACGGTGCGGATGGCGATCGCCGTGTCCATCGCCTTGCCGCCCCACGAGAAGGCGCCCGCCGCGCCGGCATACGGGCCGCGCCGCACCGTCTCGAGCTCGCCGATGATCTCCATCGCCCGCACCTTGGGCGCCCCCGACACCGTGCCCGCCGGGAACGAGGCGCGGAACACGTCCACCGCCGACAGCCCCTCGCGCAGGTCGCCCTCCACCGTGCTCACCATGTGCAGCACGTGCGAGTACTTTTCCACCACCATCCGGCTGGGGATGCGCACGCTGCCGTAGCGCGCCACGCGGCCCACGTCGTTGCGGCCCAGGTCCAGCAGCATCAGGTGCTCGGAAAGCTCCTTCTGGTCGCGCAGCAGGTCGGCCGAGAGCGCGGCGTCTTCGGCCGCGTCGCGGCCGCGGCGGCGCGTGCCCGCGATCGGGCGCACCGTCACCGTCCCCTCCTCGAGCCGCACCATCACCTCGGGCGACGAGCCCACCAGCTGGAAGCCGTCCAGGTCCAGGTAGAAGAGGTAGGGCGACGGGTTGAGCGTGCGCAGCGCCCGGTACAGCTCGAACGGCTCCACCGAGAGGGGGATGGTGAGCCGCTGCGACAGCACCACCTGGAAGGCGTCGCCCGCCAGGAAGTATTCCTTCGCCTTCCGCACGTTTGCTTCGAACTCGGCCCGCGTCAGGTTGCTCTCGAACGGCGGGTCGTCGGGCGGGTCGTCGCGCAGCGCCAGCGGCTCGGGCGCGGTGCCGTCGCGCAGCCGCCGCACCAGCGTGTCCACCTCTTCGGCCGCCGCGTCGTAGCGCCGCCGCAGCTCGGCCTCGTCATCCTGCGCGCCGGCCACGTCCACCGCGGTGATCACCTGCGCCCGGCCGAACAGGTTGTCGATGGCGATCAGGGTGCCGGTGAAGATGAACAGCGCGTCGGGGAGCGGCAGCCCGCCCCCCGGCCCCTCCGGCAGCCGCTCGATCAGCCGCACCACGTCGTAGCCGAAGAACCCCACCGCGCCGCCCCAGAAGCGCGGCAGCCCGGGAAGGGTGGCGGGCACGGTGGAGCGCAGGATCTCGTCGAAGTCGGCCAGCGGGTCGTCGCGCTCGCCGCCGTCGGTCCACCCCTGCCCCGGTGCCCACGTCTCCACCCGCCGCCCGGTCAGCCGCCACGCCGCGCGCGGCTCCGTGCCCAGGAAGGTCCAGCGCGCCCACGTCTCGCCGCCCACGACGGACTCCAGGAGGAAGCCGAAGGGCGGGCGCGCGATCTTGGCATAGGCCGTGACCGCGGTCTCGGTGTCGAACAGCAACTCGCGCCGCACGGGCACCAGCGTGGCCGTTCGCGCGAGCGCGGCGAACTCGGAGAACGAGGGGGACGGGTTCATCGGGGGAATTGGTGTGATCTGGAGAATCAGTGTACGACGGAATCTAAGCCGCATCGCCGCCATTCGCGAAGCCCCGCGTCGGTTCGATGCAGCGGTAGACGCAGTTCACCCCCTCCCCCGCGTCCAGCGGGGGAGGGGGCCGTCTGCGGCCGCGCCGGGATCTGTCCATCCGCACCCGCGTGAAGCTCCATCCCTTGACAATGGTGTTACCTTAGCTCTGAGATGAACACACGAGACGACGATCAGGCCGGCGCTCCGCCGGTACGCGACGAAGAGACCGCGCAGGCGCTGCGCACGTGGATCGCGCTGGCGCGGGCGCACAACGCGGTGGCGCAGCTCGCCGCCGCCGACGTGGCGCGGCACGGGCTGACCACCGCCGAGTTCGGCGTGCTGGAGGCGCTGTACCACAAGGGGCCCATGCTGCTGAACGAGGTGCAGCGGCGGATCCTGGTGTCCAGCGGCGGCATCACCTACCTGGTGGACCGGCTGGAGAAGCGCGGGCTGGTGGAGCGCCGCGACTGCCCCGGCGACCGCCGCGCCCGCCTGGCCGCGCTCACGGCCGACGGCGAGGCGCTGCTGGCCGCCATCTTCCCCCAGCACGCCGCGGTGATCCGCGACGCGCTGGCGGGGCTGACGGAGCAGGAGAAGGAGGAGGCGGTGCGGCTGATGAGGACGATCCAGAAGACCGCGCCCGCGGCGGAGTGACGCCGCTTTCGTCTAAGCAACAATCTCACTTCTGAGATTTTAAAGGGGAGGGGACGATGGAACCGCTGACCACGCAGGGGCTGCACCACGTGACCATGGTGGCCGCCAACGCGCAGCGCACGGTGGCCTTCTACCGCGACATGCTGGGGCTGGGGCTGGTGAAGCGCACCGTCAACTTCGACGATCCGGGCAGCTACCACCTGTACTTCGGCGACCCGGTGGGAAGCCCGGGCACGCTGCTCACCTTCTTCGAGTGGGGCGACGCGCCGCGGGGCCGCTGGGGGATCGGTGGCGTGCACCACGTGGCCATGGGGGTGGAGACGGAGGAGGGGCTGCTCAAGTGGAAGCGCCGCCTGACGGACCTGGGCGTGCACGTGTCGGGGCCGTACGACCGGCGCTGGTTCCACAGCATCTACTTCAGCGACCCCGACGGGCAGATCCTGGAGATCGCCACGAAGGGGCCCGGCTACGCGCTCGACGAGCCGGCCGACGCGCTGGGGCAGACGGTGATCACCCCCGGCGCCGGGAACCTGGTGGGCCAGCGCGACGAGGCGGCGATCCAGGCGCGCACCTGGCCCGAGCCGGTGCCGGCGATCACCGCGGACATGGCGCTCGACGGGATGCACCACATCAGCGCCATCACCAACGACGTGGTGGCCGCCGACGAGTTCCTGCAGGGCGCGCTTGGGCTGAAGCTGGTGAAGAAGACCGTGAACCAGGACATGCCCGGGATGCCGCACTGGTTCTGGGCGAAGTACGACGGCCAGGCGGTGGGCCCGCACAGCTCGTTCACCCTCTTCGGCTTCCCGGCCAACGGGAAGTGGGCGCGCGGCGGGGTGGGGCAGACGCACCACGTGGCCTTCCGCGCGGCCAGCGACGAGCAGCAGCTCGCCTGGCGCGACCACCTGCTGGCAATGGGCGTGCAGGTGAGCCCGGTGATGGACCGCGACTACTTCCGCAGCATCTACTTCCGCGCGCCGGACGGGCTGCTGCTGGAGATCGCCACCGACGGCCCCGGCTTTTTGGTGGACGAGCCGCGCGCCAGCCTGGGCACCGAGCTGCGCGTTCCCGCCTGGCTCGCCGACCGGAAGGAGGAGATCGAGGCGGGGCTGCCGGCGCTGAGGTAAGTAAGAGATCCGTCCGGATCGAGGTGCAGTAAAAATCTCACGCAGAGCAGCAGAGGAGCAGAGAACAGCACGGTCCCTCTCTGCTGCTCTGCTGCTCTGCGTGAGCCATCTTCTCCGAATCGATTCGCGAACGAGGCTCGGAAACTCGGGGTCACCCCGCGGCCCCGAACGGTCGCAAGTTCGCCGGGCGCCTCAACATCGCACCTCCAGAACACTTGACGGCGCCGCGGCGGACCCGTACCCTTCCCGTTCGCCGGGCACCCCCGCCGTGGGGGATGATGGAGCCTCTCCCCGTCCGGGCGCATCCCATCCCGCTGAAACAAGCTCCCTCCGCAGGCCGTATCCCCCGGCCGTGCCTGATCCGTTCCCCCTCCGTTCCTGGAGTTCCCCTCGATGAAGAAGTGGATGAAGCGCACCGGCATCGGCATCGGGTCGATCGTTGTGGCGCTCGTTCTGGGTGTGGTGGCGGTGTATGCCGCCAGCGAGGTGCGTTTCCGCCGCACCTACGAAGAGATTGCCATCTCGCCGCTGCGGGCCAGCACCGACGCCGCGGCGCTCGAGCGCGGCCGGCACCTGGCCACCGCCATCGGCAAGTGCGTGGACTGCCACAACGCCGACCTGGGCGGCAAGGTGCTGTTCGACGCCGGGCCGCTGGGCACGGTGGTCTCCAGCAACCTGACGGCCGGCCGCGGCGGCGTGCAGCAGCAGTACACCGACGGGCAGCTCGAGCGCGCCATCCGCCACGGCGTGAGCGCCGAGGGCCGCGCGCTGGCCGTGATGCCCTCTGCCGACTACGCCGCCATGAGCGACGCCGACGTGCAGGCGCTGATCGCCTACCTGCGCAGCGTGCCGCCGGTGGACCGCGAGCTGCCGGAGACCACCGTGCGCACGCTGGGCCGCGCCCTGTACGTGTTCGGCAAGCTCCCGCTCTTCCCGGCGGAGATGATGGAGCACACCGCCCCCCGCCCCGCGCCGGTGCCCGCGGGGGTGACGGTGGAGTACGGCCAGTACCTGGCCACCATCGGCGGCTGCAAGGGGTGCCACGGGCCCGAGCTGGCGGGCACCACCGTGGGCCACGCCCCCGGCGAGCCCGGCGCCGCCAACCTGACGCCGCAGGGCTACTTCGGCACGTGGACCGAGGCGCAGTTCTTCCAGGCGATGCGCACCGGCATCCGCCCCGACGGCAAGGCGATCCGCGCCCCCATGCCCTGGGCGCTCACCGGCCAGATGACCGACGACGAGATGCGCGCCGTGTTCATGTACCTCAAGCAGGTGCCGGCCAGGCCCACGCCGCAGTCCTGACCCGCGGGTACCACCTGGAGCGGCCCGGATCCAACGAAGGCTCCGGGCCGCTTCGTTTCTCCTGAGGATGGAGCCAGCTCGATGACTCGTTTCCGCATGCTCGTGGCCGGCTCCTTCGCCGCCGCCGCCGCTCTGCCGGCCCAGGCGGCCGCGCAGGCCGTGAACACCGTGCTCGACGTGAAGGGCGGGTACGTGCTGGGCGCGCGGGTGAACGGAACGTGGCGCACCGGCCAGCAGCTGGCGCCGCGGGTGCGCGCCGGCCGGCGCTACCGCGTGTTCGGCGCCACGGGCGAGTTGGGCGTCTCCACCGGCGCCCGCGCCGTGACGTTCGACGTGCCGTGCGAAGAAACCTTCGGCGTGGAGCTGGCCCCCAAGCGCGAGGCGGGCGAGATCGCGATCGACGCGGCGTGGAACGTGGTGCCGCGGCGGGTGACGCGGCTCAGCGCAGCGGCGGCGGCCGGGTACAACGGCGCGGTGCGCGAGATCGTGGCGCGGCACGGCATCCGCAACCCCGTGGCGCGCGTGACCGGCGCACTCCGAGCCGACCTCGACGGCGACGGCACCGAAGAGGTGATCGTCTCGGCCTATCGCGAGACGGCCGGCGGCCACATGCAGGTGGGCGCGGGCGACTACTCGCTCCTCTTCGTGCGCAAGCTGGTGAACGGCGCGGTGCGCACCATCATCCTGGAGGAGGAGTACCACCCCCGCGCGAAGGGCGAGACCACGCCGAACGAATACAGGATCGCCGGCGTGTACGACCTGGACGGCGACGGCACCTCCGAGATCGTGGTGCGCGGCCAGTATTACGAAGGCGGATGGACCACCGTCTACGGTCTGCGCGGCATCACGAAACGAGAGCTGGTGCGGGCCGGCTGCGGCGTCTGACCGGCCTCCGGAGCAGACAGAATCGCCTCCCGCGCACACGGCGCGGGAGGCGATTTTTCGTTGGGGCCTCTCCCTGGCGCTTCGCGCCTGTCCCTCCCCCGAACTGCAGGGGAGGCACGGGTGCTCGCTCCGCTCGCGGCGACTTCGCGCGCGGAACGAAGCTGGTACCGTGCTCCGAAACGTCGGAGTGAGCGAGCGTTGTAGTCCGCGAAGGCGGACTTCGTGTGGTTGTTGCAGCGGTTTCAACCGCCCCTCCAAGCCGCGGCCGCCGGGCCCTACACCACCGCCGCGACCTCTCCCGCCGTCACCGTGGACACCACGAGCTCCGCCGGCACGGCCTCCACCTCCACGGCGTTGTCGTAGAAGACGGCGCCGCCGCCCATGTCGGCGAGTGCCTGCGAGGTGGTGTCGTTCACGGTGGTCCCTCCCTCGCTGCGGCTGGCCCAGCGCACGCCGTAGCTCACGGCCACGCCGGGGCGCACGTCGTCGGTCACCACCGCGCGCGCCCAGAAGTCGCCGCGGGCGTTGAAGGTCCGCACGCGGTCACCCTCGGCGATGCCGCGCACGGCGGCTTCGTTGGGGTGCAGCAGCAGCTTCGCCTGCGTGCCCGCCGCGCGCTCCAGCGCGGGGATGTTCACGAAGGTGCTGTTCATGAACGGGTGCTCGGGCGGCGACAGCAGCATCAGCGGGAAGGCGGGCGCGCGGCCGGGCGACGCGCCGGGGTCTTCCGCCGGCGGGATGTACGTCGGCAGCGGGTCGAGCCCAAGGTGCTCCAGCTCGGGCGCGAGGATCTGGATCTTCCCCGTGGGCGTGTTGGGCTGGGGATCGGCGTACGGCCGCCAGTCGCGCGGAAGGTTCATCCGTACCCACCCCTCCTCCATCAGCCGCTCGAAGGTGACGCCCTCCATCCGCGGATGGCTGGAGTCGAGCGCCTGCCGCACCAGCGCCACGTCGTCGTCGCGGAATTCCGGGTCGTCCAGCCCCATGCGCGCCGCCAGCCGCCGGAAGATCTCGGCGTTCGACAGGCTCTCGCCCACGGGTTCGATGGACGGACGGTTGAGGGTGACGTAGACGTGCCCGTAGGTGGTGTGCACGTCCCAGTGCTCCAGCTGCGTGGTGGCGGGGAGCACCCAGTCGGCATAGTCGGCCGTGTCCGTGCGGAAGTGCTCGAGCACCACGGTGAACAGGTCTTCGCGCCGGAGCCCCTCGCGCACCTTGCGAAGGTCGGGCGCCACCGCGCCGGGGTTGGAGTTGTAGACCACCAGCGCCTGCACCGGCGGGCCGCCCACGCCTGCGTCGGGGAGCGTGAGCGCGTCGCCCAGTTGCACCATGTTGATGGTGCGCGTGCCGGGGAGCACCCAGTCGGGCCGCTCCAGCGCGGCGTTGTTCAGCTTGAAGGCGCCGCTGGTGGAGAGCGTGGCGCCGCCGCCCAGGTCGCGCCACGCGCCGGTCACGGCGGGGAGGAGGGAGATGGCGCGCACCGCCATCCCGCCGCCCGCGTGCCGCTGCAGCCCGTAGTTCAGGCGGATGAAGGTGGGCCGCGTGGACGCGTACTCCGCCGCCAGCGCCTCGATCTGCCCCTCGTCGAGCCCGACGATCGCTTCCGCACGGCGCGGGCTCCACTCGCCCAGCACGCGGTCGCGCAGCGCCTCCCACCCCACGGTGTGCGCGGCCAGGTACCCCAGGTCCGCCGCCCCGTCGCGGAAGGCCACGTGCATCATGGCCAGCGCCAGCGCCGCGTCGGCGCCGGGGCGGATGGGGAGCCACTGGTCGCACTGCGCCGCCGTGCGCGTGCGGATCGGGTCGATGGCGATCAGCCGTGCGCCCCGCTCGCGCGCGCGGCGCAGCGCCGGCCACAGGTGCGGGTTGGAGGTGAGCGTGTTGGTGCCCCAGAGCAGCACCAGCCTGGCGTGCTCGGCCTCTTCGGGGGTGGGCCCCATGCGGTCCCCGTAGGTGGCCTTCCACGCCTCGCTCCCCGCGGCCGAGCAGATGGTGCGCGCCAGCAGGCTCGCGCCGATGCGGTGGAAGAAGCGGCGATCCATGGAGCTTCCCTGCACCAGCCCCATCGTGCCCGCGTAGCTGTAGGGGAGGATCGCCTGCGGCCCGTGCGGCCCCCCGCGGATCTCGTTCAGCCGCCGCGCGATGTCGTCCAGCGCTTCGTCCCAGGTGGCGGGCTCGAAGCGTCCCTCGCCCTTGGGCCCCACGCGCCGCAGCGGCACGGTGAGCCGGTCGGGGTGATAGGTGCGCTCGACGTAGCGGTTCACCTTGGTGCACAGGAAGCCCTGGGTCACCGGGTGGGCCGGGTCGCCCTGCACGCGCACGGCACGGCCGTCGTGCACGTGCACCAGCATGGCGCAGGTGTCGGGGCAGTCGTGCGGGCAGGCGCCGCGCACCACGCCGTCGCGGATCAGAGGAAGGGGAGTCACTGGATGGCTTTCTCGTGGGATATTCGGCGCGGAGCCCTCACCCTGCGCTGCGCGCTGTCCCTCTCCCAAAACAGCCTGGGAGAGGGACCTGGGCTCGCTTCGCTCGCGGCTACTGCGTGCTTGCACTAGGGCGCGGCTCGATGTACGGTCGGTCGGGCTCGCGGCCCTTCTCGGCGCAGACCTCGAGGTACACGTCTACAGAGGTGCGGAACTCGCGTTCCAATCCCTCCAGCGTATCCGACACGAACGACACGATCGCGCGAATCCCGTCGATGCGCCCGTGCAGCACGCCCTCGTCCTCATCGAACTCGTAGCGCGCCGCGTAGCCCGTGTACATCATCGCATCACCCGGTCCGGCTGGGGGTGGGATGATCACGATGCGGGCCTCTGCTCGATCTGTGGCGTCTCCGGCGCGACGCCGTCCCGTGCGCAGAGCGCAAGGTAGTCATCCACGGATATCCGGAACTCGCGTTCGAGATCGGCCAGGTTGTCCGCCTCGAACGTCACAACGTCCTGGATCCCTTCCACCCATCCGTGAACGACGCCATCGTCGTCATCCACCTCGACGTGGGCGGTGTAACCCTTGTAGTTCATCACCGGATCAGGCCAGAGACGATCGGGAGCGCTCATGATACGGCGCGCCGCGGTTCGGCATGGGGGCGGTTCGGCACGAGTCCGCATTCCGCACACCACTCCAGGTAAACGTCGACGGAGATCTGGAACTCACGCTCGAGCCCTTCCAGTGTTTCGGACTCGAACGTCACGACGTCGCGAATGCCTGCGACGCGCCCGTGCAGCACGCCGTCTTCGTCATCGACCTCGTGAATTGCCGTGTAGCCCTTGTAAACCATAGCGATGACTCGAGCACACGTGGATGCCAAAGATAACGGTGAGCGACCCGTCACAAGGCCAGCACGCCTTCAAGAGGCAGCACGGCGCTGTTCGGCTACGAACGGGCGTTCGGGCTCATATCCTTTTTCGGCACACACCTCGAGATAGACATCCACAGAGGTTCGGAACTCGCGCTCCAGTCCCTCCAGCGTATCCGACACGAATGACACGACGGCGCGAATTCCATCCACGCGCCCGTGCAGCACACCTTCTTCCTCGTCGACCTCGTACCGTCCAGTGTAGCCCTTGTACATCATGGCGTCACTCCTACGACCTCGAGATAATCGCGAACGTCACGGACAGTGAGCCGGGTTGCCTCCTTCCGTGGGTGTGGTCGGTGGAAAACGACGGGTTTCCCACGCAGCGTAACCGACACGCGCGACCCGGCACGCTCTTCGATCTCGGCCCCCAAGTAGCGCAGCATCGCTTCGATGTCATACCACAATATGTTCGCGCGGACCGGAACTTCAAAGACCGCAGCCAGGGTGCGCAGGTGCCGGGACGTCATCGGAGTTCCGAGAAGTGGACAGTTCGAAAGAGAACGAAGCGCCCACTCTAGTCCGTTGTGCCGGCGGTAACGCACCCGACTTCTACCGTAAAACCATCCACCAGCAGACAGCCGTCAGATGCGAAAAGGGGCGCCCTCTCCGCGAGAGGGCGCCCCCTTCAAGCCAGGGTCTGAACAGGGACTTACCAGCGTCCGCCGCCGGTGATCGGCACGTTCACGCCGGCCACCAGGCGGAAGCCCTGGAAGTCGTCCACGCCGGTCCAGCGGCCTTCCACGAACGGCCGCAGCGCGGTGGCCGAGATGCGGCCGCCTTCGATGCCGGCCACCAGGTTCCAGCCGGCGGTGGTCTCCTCGCCGGTGCCGTCGAGGTCGGCGCGCAGCAGCGCCAGCCCGCCGCCGCCGTACAGCCCGCCCAGCCGCATGGGCCGGATCAGCCCGTCGAGGTTGAGCTGCCAGCTCGCGCCATCGTCGCCGAAGAACGCGTCGAAGCTGGGCGAAACGGCGAACTGGCGGATCACCGGGATGCGCACCTGCGTGCCGGCGCTCCCCTGGCGGTCTTCGAAGTCGTACCCGCCGCGGATGCCGAACTCCACCGGCCCGCGGTTGCTGAAGATGCTGCGGCGGCGGTAATCCCGGTCACGGTCACGGTGGCGGTCCCGATCACGGTCGCGCTCGCACACCACCACGCGTCCGTCGCGCGAGGTGCGGCAGCGCTCCCGATGCTGCGCCTCCAGGCTGCCCGCGCCCGTGAGCAGCAGAAGCCCCAGGCAGGCCAGGGTCCTTCTCATCATCATCCCTCCCGTTGTGCAGCGAAACCACGGGCGCACGCCCCCCGCGCGCACCCGTCTCACCGTTCTGATGCCGGCACAGCGTCCAGGGTTGTAACACACGACAAATGACGGAGATGCGGAGGGAGATGCGTCGCCGGCGCTCGCGTCCTGGTGCGGCTACGGACGCGGCATGGGTGGGATATGAGACGACAACCGATCGCGTGGCGGGGGTGGAATATGCGACCGAAGTCGCGGCTGCGAGGGCACCCAGTCGGTCTTCGCGGCGCCTTCGCGGACTTCACCGGGCGGGATTCTTCGCTTGCGCGCGGAGACGCCGCGCACGATCCTGCGATTCAGCCGTTCCGCACCTTCGCACCTTCGCACCTTCGCACCTTCGCACCTTCACACCTTCGCACCCGTTGCTCTACGTCTACCTCGCCGCCGGCGGCGTGCTGGGAACGCTCGCGCGCCATGGGCTGGGAAAGTGGATCCCCGCGCAGCTCGGCACCGACTTCCCCTGGCACACGTTCGCCATCAACCTGGCGGGAAGCCTGGTGCTGGGGTTTGTGATGCGCGCGTCCGAAACGGTCGACCTCTCACCCGAGACGCGCGGGTTCCTGACGGTGGGGTTCTGCGGGGCGTTCACCACCTTCAGCACCTTCAGCTGGGAAACGGTGGTGATGATCCAGCAGGGGCAGTGGGGGCGCGCCGCCGCGTACGCGCTGGGGAGCGTGCCCGCCGGCATCGCCTGCGTGTTCCTGGGGATGTGGATGGCCGGCGCGGTCTTCCGGCGTGGCTGATCCGCGTCGTTCCGATGGATGAAGGCCGCCGGGTCAACGCCGTGATCCCGGCCTGGCGAGTCGGCGGTTTCGATGGTGCGGCGGCTTCTGCAACCTCTCGCCGAGACTCGCTGTACAACGGACCACGGCTGTTCGCGCGATGGCCGGAACGGAAGATCCGTGACGCGCATCCATGGCGCGTTATCTTGCCGGAAGGCCATACACAAATCCCCGATCTTCCTTCGAAACACCCTTGCCGGTCTCCCATGAATTCCTCCTCGTCCATCCGGATCGCCCTGGCCGCGGCCGTGCTGGCCTGCGCCGCGGCCCCCGCGCTCGCGCAGGCGCCCGGCGGCCCTCTGCGTGACGCCGCGCTCGACGCGTCGCGCCTTCCCGCGAAGGTCGCGCTGGTGCCGGCGACGGGCGGAGCGGCCGCGTTGGCCGCGCCGGTGATCGACGCCACGGGCGCATTCGCGCTGCAGGTGCCGGCGTCGAAGCCGCACCTGTACCAGTCCGCCCCGCTGTCGGCGCTGCTGGGGGTGGCCGGCGGGGTGCTGGGGCTGGGCGTGGGAGCCGTGCTCCTGGACTGCTCGGACGAGGGGACCGACTGCCGCACCGGGTTCGACAACGCCGAGTACTACACGACGGCCGCGGGGCTGGCGCTGGGCGCCGCCACCGGCGCGCACTACGGCGGCCGGCGGCGCGACAGCAGGGGAAGCCGGGGAATGGCGCTGCTGGGCGCCGCGGTGGGCGCGCTGCCGATGGTGTTCGTGAACAGCCAGGGAGAGGGCGGCACCGCGCAGTGGGTGAGCCTGGCCACCGCCCCCGCGGGCGCGGTGCTGGCCGACTACCTGGTGCGGAAGCCGCGCTGAGCTCCGGCCACGCGCGGCGTGCCCGAAACCGCTGACGCGCCACGCACGTACATCGCCTGCCGCCCGGCGGGGCGGCGGCAGGTGTTTACTTGCGGAACCGGCGGTGTTGCCTATCTTTCTCCGCCTGCCGGCGACCGTACCACACTTGCACCCGCCTACCTTCGGCTCGAACCTCGCGCCGGAGCGCACGCCCCGACCACCCGTACGCGCGCCGTCAACACCGCCGCGCCGATCCTCCCCATCAGGAGCACCCAATGGCCCAGATCACCTGCCCCGACTGCGCGAACCAGTACGCGGACGACGCGCCGTATTGCCCCAACTGCGGCCGTCCCAACCCGGCGCGCGCCGCGGCGAGCAGCACCGGCACCGGCGGCACCGGCGGCACCACGCCCGAGACCCCGTCCACGGGAAGCGCCACCTACACGGCGGGCTCCACGGGTACGACCGGCGGCGCGGGCTACGGATCCACCGGCCCCGCGGGCGGCGCGTATGGCGGTGCGGCGGGCTCTGCCGGCGGCTACGGCGCGCAGGGTGCCACGGGCGGCTACGGCCAGCAGGCCGGCGGCGGCTACGGCGCCCCGCAGGGCGGCGGCTACGCAGGTGGCGGTAGCGGTGCGGGCGGCGGCGGCGGATACCCGGGCGGCGGTGGGCCCTACGGCGGTGCCGGCGGTCCCGCGGGCGGTCCGCCGCAGCAGATCCCCAACTACCTGGTGCAGGCGATCCTTGTCACGCTGTGCTGCTGCTTTCCGCTCGGCATCGTAGCCATCATCAAGAGCACGCAGGTGAACAGCAAGCGCGACGCGGGCGACATCGCCGGCGCCTGGGCTGCCTCGGCCGAGGCGAAGAAGTGGTGCTGGATCTCCTTTGGCCTGGGAATCGTCTTCAACATCATCGTCTGGGTGTTCTGGGGCTTCGCGATGATCGCGAGCATCGCCAGCGGCGCCGGCGCGAGCAACTACTGACGTGCGTCTGACGGCCGCCGCCGCGCGCCCGTACTGGGCACTGGCCGCCGCCACCCTGGTGGCGGCGCCGGCGGCGGCCGTGCTGTACCGGTACAACCCGCTGCAGGTCGACTTCTACCCGCGGTGCCTGCTCTTCGTGTTCACGGGCGTGCTGTGCCCGGGGTGCGGGGCGCTACGGGCTTCCCACGCGCTGCTGCACGGGCACGTGTTCACGGCGCTGGGCTTCAACGCGCTGTTCGTGCTGATCCTGCCGTTCCTGCTGTACGCCATCGCCGCGCAGGTGCTGCAAGCGGCGTACGGGCGGCCCGTGCTGCGCACGGTGCCGCTGTCGGGGCGCAACGCGCGGACGCTGCTCTGGGTGTTCGTGGCGTTCACCGTGCTGCGCAACATCCCTCTCTACCCGTTCGACCTGCTGGCGCCCTGAGCGCCCGGCGGCGACGTGGCGGTGCGGACGAGGGACCGGGCTTCGATCCGCACCCACCCGCCCGAACCCAGACGACATCCTCCATCGCATCATGACCGACCATCGCTGCCCGGATTGCGGGGCGCCGATCTCACCCGGCGCGGTGGTGTGCCCGCAGTGCGGGTTCCCCATCCGCCCCGACGTGATGCCGTACCAGGGACGTCCCGGCGGCGGCGGAGGCGGGGGCGGCACGGGCACGCGCACCCTGATCCTCGTGGCCGTGGCGGCGGTGGGGTTGATCATGGTGGTGGTGATCGGGATCCTGGCGGCGATCGCGATCCCGCGGTTCGCCCAGGCCTCGGCGCGGGCCAGGGAGAAGAACGGCGAGGCGCTGCTGAAGTGGGCCTACACGGCCGAGCAGAGCTACTTCGCCGAGCACGGGCGCTACACCATGGACGTGAGCGCGCTGACGGCGCCGGGGCGGCCCGAGCCCACCGGTGCCGCGCAGTTCACGCTCGAGGTCTCCGCCGCCAGCGACCGCGAGCTGTGCCTCGAAGCGGTGCCCACCCCGGCCGCGGGGCGCGAGGTGAGCGCGCTGAGCATGGATGTGGACGGCGCCATCTACCGCGCCGCCGGGTGCAGCGGCGAGCCGTACGACTGGGCCTCGGTCTCTCCGCCCACGGGCGCCGGTGGCGCGGAGGGTGCGCGGCAGATGATGCGGGAGGTGTACGAGGGGATCGTGGCGTACCACGCGGAGAACGGCGCATACCCCACCGAGCTGGCCGACGTGGTGACGCGCGTGCACGACACGCCGGCCGCGGCGGAGTACACGATGGGTGTGATCCGCCGCGAGGGAGGCGTGTGCGTGGTCGCCGTCTCGCGCGGTGCGGGCACCGACATCCTGAGCGTGGACCAGGACGGCAAGCTGTACGACGACGCCACCTGCACCGGCACGGTGCTGGAGACGTTCACCGCCCCCGCCGGCGGCGGAGGGCCCGCGGCGCCCGGGGCCGACCCCTCCGCCGTGCCCGAATCCGACAGCTCCGCCGGCGAGCCGGCCCGCAAGCGCGAAGACAAGGAGCTCCTTCCCATCGAACGCATGCCCTGAGGGCGAGCGCGCCGGAGGCGATACACAGGGCCCCGTCCACCGGCGGCTGAAGCCGCAGCAACAACTACGAAAAGCCTCGCAAACTGCGCGAGGCTCCACCGTCGAGGGGGTGGATCTCCTGCCAGCGAACCGCCGCACATCGTGCAGCGATACGCCGTGGACGGGCTGAAGGTGCTGCATGCGGGGCAGACGCGGACGTGAGTGGACATGGCTGGGCACTCGCGGAAGTGGGGGAGGGTCGACGAGGAGGTAAACTGCCGTGTGGTGCGGACGACTTTGGCGCTGAGATATGGTTGGACGGACGAAGATAATTTTGCAGCGGGGCCGGCGAGTGGATCAGGCGCGGGGGCCTCTCACGATCCGGAGGGCAAAGATGGCGCTGCGATCCGCGCCGGTCCAGAGTCTTCGACAGCCTGCCGATCGCACCGGGGATGACGCCGGCATGGGCGGTGGAATCCGGCTGGGGTTCCGGCTGGGGTGATCCACGGGGATGAGCCATCGACCTCCCCCGGCTGCTTCGGGGAGGGCCCGGAGAATCGCGGACAGCCGTACCGTCCGCGATTCTCCGGGTGGGGGCCCACGCCGCGGCGCGCACGGACGCATGGCAGTGAATGGACGCCGGAACGCATGAAGCCTCGCAGCGTGTGCGAGGCTTCGCCAAATGTGGAGTGGGTGAAACAGAGGCTCGCGCCGCGTCAGCCCGCGCCGCGGCGCCAGGCGACCACCACGGCACACGCGGATTGGGTGCGGTTGTACTGCGGCGGGATCTCCGAGGGCCCGGCGTACGTCTCGATCGCCTCCAGCTCGTCGAGCGGCACCAGGTTGTTCACGTCGTCGTAGCGGCCGTCGCCCATCACCGGCACACCGTCCACGAACAGGAGCACGCCGCTGCACATGCTGCTCATGGAGATGCTGCCACGCGACGCCACGAGCACGGTGTTCCCCTCTTCCGTGCGCGCCACCCGGACCCCTCGCATCCTGCGAACCACGTCGGTGAACTGCAGCCGGCCGCGGCCCCGCCAGTCGGCGCGGGTGGCGAAGGTGCCGATCCCCTGGCGCTGGCGGTCGAGAAAGCCAGACTCCACCAGTACCCGGCTGCGCACGGCGGTCGCCCGGATCTCGGCCAGGCGCACGGCTTCGGCCTGCAGGTCGACCTCCACGGTCACGGTGTCGCCCGCGGGCACGTTGAGCGCGAAGCGCTCGTCGCCGTAGCCGAACTTGTGCACCGACACGATCGCGGGGCCCGCGGGTACGGCGGCCAGGCTGGCGACGCCCGCCGCGTCGGTGTTGGCGGCACGGCGCGCGCCCAGCAGCTCCACCCGCGCGCCGGAGACGGGGGCGCCGCCCTGGTGCGCGCGGATCACCACGCGCAGGGTGCTGCTGCCGGCATCGCCCTGCGCGGCCGCCGCGGCGGGGAACGTGGCGAGCACGGCCGCCAGGACGGCGAGAGTACGGCGGAGACGTGAGGTCGTCATGGACGTCGGTGGGTTTCGCGAGTGATTGCGAAGGATCCGTCTGCGAGCGCGGCGGCGTACGAAGGCCGGGTGCCGGGCGTGGGAGGGTTCACGACGGTGTGCGGGAGGAGGTCCCGGTGCGGCGGTCCGGATCGAACCACGCGAGGCGGTATGTGAACGCATGGCCGCGACCCGGTGTGACATCCAGCCTGCGCATTCTGTCGCGCGGGCGCCCGGCTTCCATCCAAACTCCCTGGACGGGTGCTCACACACAAGGCGAAGGAGCGGAGAACCCGTCGCTCTCCGCTCCTTCTCTGCTTCGTCGGGTCGTGCTCGTTTTCGGCCGATCGACCGCCCGCGATCAGCGCGAGCCGCGGCGCCAGATCAGCACCACGGCGCAGGCGGAGCCGGTGGCGTTGTACTGCGCGGGGATCTCCGCCGGGCCGGCGTAGGTCTCCACCGCCTCCACCTCGGCCAGCGAGACGAGCTGGTTCACGTCGTCGCTCCCCACGTTCAGCGGCACGCCATCCACGTAGATCATGGCGCTGCTGCACCCGCCCAGCGACGCCGGCGGCCGCGACGGCAGGAACAGCGTGCGCCCGTCGTCGGTGCGCGCCACGCGGATCCCGCGCATCCGCCGCACCACGTCGCTCAGCTCCAGGCGGCCGCGCCCCGCCCACTGGTCGCGCGTGGCGTAGCTGCCGATCCCGCTTCTCTGGCGCTCGTAGAACCCGGTGTTGCGCAACGACGAGCTGGCCCGCGCCGTGGCGCGCACCTCGGCCAGCCGCACGGCCTCGGTCTGCAGATCCACCTCCACCACGATGGTGTCGCGGGTGCCTACGTTCAGCGGGATCCGCTCCACGCCGAAGCCGAACTTCCGGATCTGCACCATCACCGGCCCCGGCGGCAGGTTGGCGAACCGCACCACGCCGCTCGAATCGGCGTTCACGGCGCGCGCCATCCCCAGCAGCTCCACGTTCGCTCCCGGCACCGGCGTACCACCCTGTTCCGCGCGGATGACCACCTGCAGCGTGCTGCCGGAATCGCGCTGCGCGGACGCGGCGGCGGGGATGCAGACGAGCGCCGCGGCGAGCGCGAGCAGTCGTCGGAACGATGGCGAATCGTGGATGTCCATGGATGTGCGGCGGGATGATGTGGAGGGCGGGCTGGTGGGCGTTCCGGGGCCTCGCGGACGAATGTCCCACGGCCGCGGAGGATGAAACGTAATCAGGGCGCATGGGAAGTGGGAAGGGGCCACTTCGTGACCACGGCCGCGTGAACGCGCTTGGCGGGGAGAAGACCGCTGCGTCTAACGCTCGCTCCGGCGGTCGATCCGGGCCACGCTCCGCCCACATCCCCGGATTGAAATCCGGGGCTGGAACATCGGGAGGTCCGCCTTCGCGGACTGCGGCCTCTGCGACCGCGCGCGATCGTCTGCACCGCGCAGACCGAGCCTCGCGCAGTTTGCGAGGCTTCCTGTAGGTGTAGCCTGCGGCTTCAGCCGCCTTTCACCGGGACTGCCGCCGCGCTTCCCGTTTTCATCCGCGCCGGCCCAGCCTCGCGTCGTAGCTTGCGGCTTCAGCCGCCCGTCGCGAACGATGCCGGAGCGGCACCGGCCGTCGGTCGGCCACGGCGGGTCAGCCACGGTGGCGGCGACGACGGCAGGTCCGGACACGATTCTGGCGAACCCCGGCGCGGCGCATGCATCTTCCCGGCGATTCCCGTCGCAACGACCAACGAACCCCGCACCGGTCGAACCCTGATGCGCCGAATCCCCCCGCTGGTGCTGGCGGCCGCCGCCGCGCTGCTCGCCGCCCACCCCGCCGCCGCGCAGATGCAGATCCCCGAGCGGTTCGAGAACCTGCAGATCCTGCCGAAGAACATCCCCCGCGACACGCTCGTGCAGATCATGCGCGGCTTCTCGGCCTCGCTGGGGGTGCGCTGCAGCTACTGCCACGTGGCGCGCGAGGGCCAGCAGGGGCAGTACAACTGGGCCAGCGACGACAAGGTGGAGAAGCGCAACGCACGCACGATGATGCAGATGGTGCGCGCCATCAACCAGGAGCACCTGCCGCGGCTGCCGGAGCGGAACAACCCGCCGGTGAACGTCACCTGCCTCACCTGCCACCGCGGCCTGCCGGTGCCCACCACGCTCGATCGCGTGCTGAGCGCCGCGCTCGACAGCGGCGGCACGCAGGCGGCCATCGCGCGCTACCGCCAGCTCCGCGAAACGCAGATGGCCAGCGGCCGCTACGACTTCAGCGAGGGCACGCTGAACGAGCTGGGGCGGCGCCTGGCCACGCAGGGCAAGACCGCCGAGGCCGCCGCGCTGCTGGAGCTGAACGCCGAGTTCTACCCGCAGTCGGGCCAGGTGGCCTTCCAGCTCGCCGAGGTGTACCGCACGCGTGGCGAGCGCGACAAGGCCATCGTCTGGTACCGCATGGCGCAGGAGAAGGACCCCAACAACCCGCAGATCGCCCGCCGCCTGCAGGAGCTGACCGGCACCGCGCCCACACCCGCGCCGGCACCGCCGAGCCCTCCGCGGCCGCGACGGTAGGGCCGGACGCGGATCGCACCAACCCGGGCGGCTGAAGCCGCGGGCTGGAACGGCACAAAGCCTCGCAAACCGCGCGAGGCTGCGGGGAAGGCACCACGCGATGGTGCCTGCCCCGCAGTCCGCGAAGGCGGACTTCCCGCAGTTCCAGCCCCGGATTTCAATCCGGGGATGCGGCGGGCTTGGCAGGTTCCTTGGGATTGTACCGACGTGGGCGGACGCCGCCGGACATCGCCGGACGTGGTCAGACGCTCCTCGCCTTCCTGTCCCCCTCCCCGCAGTTCCCCGCCTCGCGCCCGCAACTCGCTGCACGCCCGTTGACCGTTCCGCCGCGTTTCCGGTATCGTTCGCGACCCATCCCGCGCATTCAACGAACCCGGCCGCCGGAGCAGAGTAGCACCGCCGCATGAGCACCACCCTCGCGCCCACGCTCCACACCGCACCGGCGGACGCATCCATCGCGTCGACGGGCGCCGCCGCGCGCCCGCGCCCGAGCGTGCGCTGGAGCGAGCTGGGGGTGATGTTCGGCGCGTGGACGCTGGTGGGCGTCTTCCTGGTCACGCAGCAGACGCTGGGCTCGCTGGTGGGCGACCGCGCGGCGCCCACCGCCGGGGAGATCGCGTGGATCATGGAGAGCATGTGGGTGTGGGCGGCGTTCACGCCGGCCATGTTCTGGCTCTCCGCGCGCTTCCCCATCGAGCGCGGCCGCCGCGCGCGCGCCCTGGCGCTGCACGCCGCATTCGCGCTGGGCTTCGCCGCGGCCGACGTGGGGGCCGACGTGGTGTTCGGGCCGCTGCTGGGCGGCTACAGCGGCACGCTGGCGCAGCGCTTCTTCGCCAAGCTGTTCATCAACGTGTTCAGCTACGCGGCCATCGTGGGGATCGCGCACGCGGTGCAGTACCAGCGCGCGCTCGCCGAGCGGCGGGCGCACCAGGCCGTGCTCGAGCGGCAGCTGATGCAGGCGCGGCTGCAGGCGCTCGAGATGCAGATCCACCCGCACTTCCTGTTCAACACCCTGCACGCCGTGGCCAGCCTGATCCGGGTGCAGGAAGACCAGTCGGCCATCAAGATGCTCGTGGGCCTCAGCGACCTGCTGCGGCTGGCGCTGCGCAACCGCGACGCGCAGGAGGTGCCGCTGCGCGACGAGCTCGACT